>CAIUOD010000001.1 GCA_903900775.1 Candidatus Adlerbacteria bacterium
GAGTCGTCGGCAACGCGGCTCCGCCCCATTGTGCTCACCACCGTCACCACCGTCATCGGCATGATCCCGCTCGCCGCCTCAAACGCCACCTGGGGCCCACTCGCATTCTCGGTGATGTTCGGCCTCGCCTTCGCCATCTGCCTCACCCTCGTGCTCATCCCGGTGCTCTTCTTCCGCGCGCCACATCCAAAAAAGACTTTGTAAGATAAGGACTTTTTGTCCTTCATGAAAAGTTCAGACAATACTTCATATACTTACTTGTTCGTCATTGCCGAAACTTATTGTCAATGAGATTATTAGTATAGTTAGCACCTCACATACTATGCATCTACTTATTGTCG
This sequence comes from Candidatus Adlerbacteria bacterium, assembly GCA_903900775.1. GTDB lineage: Bacteria > Patescibacteriota > Minisyncoccia > Phycocordibacterales > SBAW01 > GWA1-54-10. The sequence goes on from CAIUOD010000001.1 coordinate 342, forward strand.
AGGATGAAGAGAAATTAGCCAAGGCGCTCAAAAAGGGGCTCGAGACCAAAGGGTATGCGGTTGATTGGCTCGCCGATGGCGAGAAGGCACGTAATCGCATTCTTTTATATCGCAACGAGTACGATCTCATTATTCTTGACCTCATGCTCCCCGGCGGCATGGATGGTGCGGCCATAACCGAGAACGTGCGCAAAGAAGGAGTGACGACGCCGATCGTCATCCTCACTGCGCGCAACGAGACCGAGCACAAGATTGATCTGTTGAATAAGGGGGCAGACGATTATATCGTCAAGCCGTTTTCATTCGAGGAATTACTCGCCCGTATGAATTCGGTATTACGCCGCCCCACCGTTGCCCAGCCGATGGTGCTCAAAGTCGGGCCACTCGAGATGGACACGGCGACCCGAGTAGTGCGCCAGGGTGGTAATGAGGTGCCACTGACACTGAAGGAGTTTGCCCTGCTCGAGTGCTTTATGCGCGAGCCCAACAAAGTGCTCTCGCGGGAACATTTGTTTGACCACGTGTGGGATTTTAATTCGCTCTCCTGGAGCAATGTGCTCGATGTGCACATGAAGAATCTTCGTAAAAAATTAGAATATGAAACAGAAACCAACGAAAGAAGCACCGAGCGACTTTTTGAGACGGTGCGTGGAGTTGGGTATCGCTTGGCGGGAGAAGTACAAGAGTGATCTCTTCTTTCGCACGATAGTCAATATTGGCGCGCTTTCGGCGGCCTTTGTACTCGCGTGCCTCATCGCCTTCGCGCTCTCGTTTTTAATACAGGCGGTGGCGTGGTATATCTTTGTCGGCATTTTGCTCCTGGCGCTGGCCTTTGTGGTACTTTTGGCCTGGGTGGTGCTCCGGCCGGTGCGCGATACGCTCCACTATCAAAAATTATTTATCAGCAACATTGCGCACGAGTTGCGCACGCCGCTCTCGATCATTAAAACCTCGACCGAGGTCGCCCTGCTCGACCATAAGCTCACGCCTTCCTCAAAACAAACGCACGCTGATGTGCTCATTGAACTCGATCGTATTTCTGAAATCATCAACAACCTCCTCTCTCTCAATCGGCTCACCCGCCCGGAGCGCATCGAATTTAAAAACGTGGATCTGGGGCCACTGCTCGACGAAGTCACTCGCGGACTCTCCTCACTCGCTCGCGAGCGGGGCATCGAGATGATTGTAAAAAAAGATAGCTATCGAGTCGTGTGGGGTAATGCCACGGCGCTCGAGCAGGTGATGATGAACCTCATCAAAAACGCCATCAGCTACAATCCCAAGGGCGTGGGTGGAACGGTCACCATCTCTCTGAAACCCGACTATCGCGGATCGATTGTTCTTTCGGTTACCGACACGGGCATCGGTATCGCGCAGAACGACCTCTTCCACATTTTTGAACCGTTCTATCGTGCCGACACTTCGCGCTCGCGCGATATCAAGAAAAACGGTAGTGGTCTCGGGCTTACCATCGTCAACGAGTTGGTGAAAGTGCATAACGGCCGGATTCACATACAAAGCATCCCGCGCAAGAGCACCACGGTCTCGGTCTTTTTGCCATCGGGTGGCGAGCCGGACCCCACGCATACCCAGACGGTCGATGAACACCAGCAAGGAGGAAGTGAGATTTCCGTAGATTTTTCAAAGCGGGCACAGTAATCGATGTGTTTGTCACAGAGTCTTCAGGGCAGGGTCGCTATGATGGCCTGCATTAGTAGTAAGCCGTAAAAATCTTATGGAAAAGTATGAAATGACTTGCACGTGTGGGCACGTTACGAGATTGGAGGCCGCCAATGAGGACGAAGCCATCGCGAAGATGAAGGATGCGATGGATAAGAAGGCTATAAAAGAGCATTGGCGCGAAATGCACCCAGGCAACATTGCTCCTAGCGTCGAAGAGGTCCATCAAATGATTGAACAGGAGCTTATGTTCTCGCCTGCAACTGCCTAGTAGTAACTTTATAGTGTAGAAATCGCTCTGAAAATAATGTAAAACAGGGCGATTTCTATTACATACATATCGCAAAAAGGAAGTGGCGCGCTACAACACAACGGGCTATGCTGTCTATCACGGTATGGGGTATCTTCACGAACTTACCTCCACTTTTTCTCTTCGATACGCGGGGCGTTTTGTAGCGCTCGCTGGCGCTTATTTTGTAACCGCAGAGTTTGGGTTGCATTTTTACGGTGTAGATTTCACGGCGCTTATCTGGCCGCCCGTAGGCATTGCTTTGGCGGCGCTTTTTTTGTGGGGATATGCGTTGTGGCCGGCGGCGGCTTTAGGGGCATTCGTGTTTGCCCTGTCAGTAGGCGCCTCCCCGGTGGCCGCTCTCGGCATAGTGGCAGGCGGTACGCTCGAGGTGCTGTTCGGCGCTTATTTTTTACGCGAGATAGTGAAACTGAACCCCACCTTCGGACGAGTGCGGGATGCACTAAGTGTGATAGCTACCAGCGTGATTGCTCCGATCATCGGCGCTACGGTCGGGGTGGCTGGTTTTGTTTTGAACGGCACCTTGGCGCTTGAGGAGGTGCCCCAAACGTGGTTGTCGTGGTGGCTCGGTGACGCGCTCGCGATTCTGGTGTTCGTCCCTTTTCTTATCTTTTGGTTTGAAAAACCGTATTTTACGAGGACGCGAAAGCAATTAATTGAAGGGGTGGCCGCATTCGGGCTCCTATTTCTTGCAAGCGGTTTCGTTTTTTTTGGTCCGTTTATCGAACTGCGCGGGGTCCCGCTACGGCTCGTCTCTATCCCGCTCCTGTGGATAGCACTACGTATGGGCCTGCGCGGGCTCACTTTCGCGAGCGTATGCACGGCCCTGCTCGCGCTTCACGGAGATGGAAATCTTTTTTCTGCGCAGCTGTTTGTTGCGACCGCCACGATACTTTTTCTCATCGTCACCTCTGCCATCGAGGAGCGCAATGAAGCTAGGCGCTTGCTAGAAGCCCGCATGCGCGGGCTGGAGCAGTCGCTTAAAAAAATGAACGTCGAAGATCAGGCGAAGGTCGAATTTCTTGCTATCCTCGCGCACGAATTGCGCAACCCGCTCTCTCCAATCGTGAGCGCTATTGAGCTGATCCGCATAAACGGGATACGCCCAGAAAACAGCGCACTGTTTGAGACTATCGTGACGCACGTTAAAACGATTAGTCGGCTGCTCGACGACTTGCTCGACATATCACGCATCTCGCGCAAGAAATTCCATCTTCAAAAAGAATCAGTCGAGTTGCAGTCGGTTATTAATCATTCTCTCGAGACAGTGCGCCCGTTCGTCAAAGAGCATCAGCTGACGCTCGAGACCTTCATCCCCGGGGAGCCGATATGGTTGAATGGCGACCCCACGCGGCTTACCCAAGCGTTTGTAAACATTTTGTACAATGCCGCGAAATATACCAACCAGGGAGGGAAAATCACCGTCATCTGTCGAAATGAGTCGGGTTTTGTGCAGGTCGCGATTCAAGACACCGGGGTCGGTATCGAGCCGCACATGCTCGGGAAGATATTTGAGTTGTTTGTACAGGCTAAAGATGCCTCGCCGACTGTCGGGACCGGTCTCGGCATCGGGCTCGCGCTCACCAAGCGGTTAGTGGAGTTGCACGACGGCACCATCTCGGTTATAAGCGAAGGCAAGGGGAAGGGGAGCACCTTCACGGTGGTTTTACCGAAGCCCAGTCAACTAGTCTTGCCAAAACAGCCGCCGCAAGAGGAGGAGATACCCCTTGTCGCTAAAGAAAAATATACGATTCTTGTCGTCGATGATAATGCGGTCGCCGCGCACAGCTTGCAGAAATTGCTCGAATACAGTGGTCACCACGTGGGAGCGGTGCACAATGGTAAGGAGACGTTTGAATACTTCCACCAACACAATCCTAAAGTGGTCATCCTGGACATTGGTCTGCCCGACATTAGTGGCTATGAGATAGCAGAGCGTTTGCGCAAGGAGCAAGATCCCTCGCTCCTCCTCATTGCACTTAGTGGCTATGGACAAAAAGAAGATAAAGAAAAAGCGGCAGAAGCGGGTTTCGATTATCACCTCACCAAGCCCGTTGGTATCAAAGATATTGAAGTACTATTTATTGAGCATCAAACGACTCACAAATAATTTTGATGAGAGAAGTATGAAATCTTCAGCTGTCTTCATGAAAAAATCGTGGGGCTTAACACGGCGCTCATTCAGGCGAACTTCATACGAGAATAAAATATATATTGCGGTCAACCGTGTCCGGGCGATACGCTGGGGCACATGGTTAAAAAAATAATTTCGCGTTCAGCAGTATCTCTCGCATTAACAAGTTTTATTCTCGCGGGCCTCTTGGGCCTCGCGCCGATTCCCGCCGCGGCCGCAACGGTATCGATTAGCTCGTGGTGGCCAACCAATGGGGCGCACATGCAGGGCGTACAGCCTTTCAAAGTGATGATCTCGGGGCTCGACGTGTCTCAATACGATATGTTTTGGCAAGTCGACGGTGGTCAATTGAATTCGATGAACAACAACTACACCGGCTATCAACATAAGGAGGCGTCTGTGGATGTGAGCGGGTGGAAATGGCACGGTAGCGGCCCGTACGTTATTAATTTTGTTGCGCGTCAAGGCGGCACGGTCATCGCGCAACAATCAGAGACTATCTATATTGATAATAATTTGCCAGTGGCCTCTGCAGTCCCTGCAAAAGTCACCACTGCCGCACCAGTTGTAACGACTGCATCAACTATACCAGCTACTACGCCGGCAGTAGCGGCGCTTGTCTCGAGCAATAGTAGCTTGTACGTCATTCCGAATTCCGAGGCAGCAGAACAGGCGGTCATCTGGGCGAGCAGTAATCCGACCGGTGCCATAGCGATGAAGGTGCTCGCTTCGCAGTCAACCGCCTCGTGGTTCGGTAATTGGAACAGCAACGTAGGGAGCGATGTACATGCCCTCGTTGTCGCCGCGGAGGCCGCAAACAGCATCCCAACGCTCGTCGCCTACAATATTCCTGAGCGCGATTGTGGTGGATTCTCTGCGGGGGGTGCGAACAATCCTGCTGGTTACACCTCGTGGATACAATCATTCGCGCAAGGTCTGGGTTCCTCCAAGGCGATTGTTATCTTAGAGCCCGATGCGATCGCGGATATAGGCTGCCTCTCGTCGGCCGACCAAGCGACCCGTTTGAGCCTGCTCGGGAATGCCGTTTCGACGATCAAAAAAGATCCAAACGCAAAAGTCTACATCGACGCCGGCCATTCAAACTGGATAGACGCGGCTACTATGGCGCGTGAACTCTCACAAGCGAATGTCGCGCAGGCTGACGGCTTCTCTCTGAATGTTTCGAACTTCATGTCGAACAGTAGTGAGATTACCTATGGTCAACAAGTCAGTTCACAAATTAGCGGTAAGCACTTTGTGGTGGACACCTCACGCAATGGCAACGGCTCAACTGGACAGTGGTGTAATCCCTCGGGGATGGCGATAGGCACGAAGCCCACGCTCCAGACGGGCAACGCGCTTGTCGACGCCTTCCTCTGGATTAAGACGCCGGGCGAGAGCGATGGCCCATGCAATGGTGGCCCGTCCGCAGGCATGTGGTGGCCGAGCTATGCACAGCAGTTAGTACAAAACGCGCACTAATCTCTTCATCGAAAGTTCGGGTAGAGGGGGTGAAAATCGATAGATGCAACCGGCGCAAAAGTCGCCCGAGGACCGATTCTATTGGCTGGGCGGATTTTTGCTTGCCCTCTCTCTGGCGGCGCGGGCGGTTTCTTTGCCTATCATCACCTCTGACTACACGTATTTTCTTAGTAAATGGTTCGATATGCTCCAGAATCACCCGGGGTTCACCGCGTTTGCCATACCGTTTTCGGATTATGCTCCGATGTACTTATATTTTATAAAACTTCTGACGTTCGTACCGATGCCAAGCCTTTATAGCATCAAACTGCTCTCGATGCTGTTTGACGTTGCCGTGGCAATGACGACATATTTCATCATTAAAAAAACGGCACCGCGCGCGTATACCGAAGGGCAATTATTTTTTGCATTTGCACTTGTGTTTTCTATCCCAACCTTTGTTCTCAATAGCTCGCTGTGGGGGCAATCCGACGCAGTGTATGCCGCGGGCGTGCTTGTATGTCTCTACTTTGTACTCACCGACCGACCACTACCAGCGATCGTGGCTTTTTCTTTTGCGTTTTCAATAAAACTGCAAGCAATATTTTTCTTGCCGGTTTTGGTGGGTTATTGCTTGCGTAAAGAAAAAAGCGCCGGCTACCTGCTTTTCATACCACTCCTCTATTTTGTCTCGATTATTCCTGCGCGCCTCGGGGGCGGCTCGCTCGGGAGTTTGTTGCTTGTGTATGCGCACGAGACGGCCGAATATCCTTCGCTCAGTGTGTCGGCCCAAAGCATCTTCGCGCTACTCGGCAATTATCAGTTCACTCCGTTTGCCGAGCATTACCTCTTCTTGGCAGGGCTCGTGGCGGCGGGGCTCTGTGCTCTCGGTGTTGCCGCGCTTGTCTATCATTTTGAAAATCTTTCTGCCCGAGGAATGGTAATGCTCTCTCTGGTGTGTGTGGTGCTCCTGCCGTATTTGTTGCCGCGCATGCATGAGCGCTATTTTTATCTCGCCGATTTGTTCTCGGTTCTCTATGTCTTTTACAATCCGCGCCGCTGGTATGTCCCCCTACTTATCGTCGGGACATCACTCGTGTCCTATATGGCGTTTCTTTCGCAAGTGTCGTGGTTTAGCCATCTGCGTGTCAGCTTGTTTTACCCGAGCCTCGTGCTCCTGCCGACCATAGCGATACTGCTGTTCGAGAGTTATCGCGCGGTGGCCGCCTCCGATACCGCCGTGTCATAGCGGAGCCGATATACATACAGATTGAGGTCCGGTGAAAATGTTTCTTGATAGATGCGCTGGTAGTGCGTATCGAAATAATTTTTTATGCTGCCTTCGTAACCCTGATCGTAGCTCAACAGCAAGTAGACGTTTTGATCGCCGCTCGTCGTCTGCAAGATCTGGGAGCCGAGTGTGCCCTCCGAGAAGGCTGGTATGGGGCCGTAGGCGTACTGATTCCACACGGGGAGCGTCGAGATGGATGACGGCCCTCGATAATAATATTGCACCGGGTAGACGGTGAACGGCGCAGAAAGGATGATGGCGTCTTGCGCGGTGGTGTGCGCATTGAGATACTCGGCCGCACCCTCATAATTTTCTTTAACCGGGGTCGTGGGGCTGGCTATCTCGATCCCGAGTGTCACGAGCATGAGCACAGCGAGGGAATAGCGAGCCACACTGGCAAAGCGCGGCTCATAATTACTGAATAGACTCGCGAGCAACAAATAGAGAGAAGGCACCGTGAAGATAAGATAGCGGCTCACGAATACGGGCGCGATGATAAAACTTCCAAAGAAGGCAATCGCGAAGGAAACAATAATCGTCGTTAAAAAATACGCGGTCTCTGGCATCATACGATAGCTGCGCCGTAGCGTAAAGAGTCCGAAGATAACGGCAATGGGCCAGAGCGACAAAACGAACGTATTGATGTTGTCGTTTTGGAACCCGAACAAGAATTGAGAAAACGCGCTAAAGAGGTTAACGCTGGTGGGTGCCACGAGTGCCGGCTCTTCAAAGCCGGCCTGCCCCAGATGGAATACATACCAGCCCCACGGCGCGACTGCTCCCACTACCACGACCACAGCAAATGCGAAGCGCTTGAGTGAGCCTTTAGGGAAGAGGTCTTGGCGTAGAAAATAAAAAGTAGCTTGCGCAGCTAACGACAGGAAAAAGAAATAGTGTGAGAAGATGCCGGCCACCGCTGTTGCGATATAGCCGACCCACACCTGCTCGCTCGGCACGGTATCTTTAAAAATACGAATGAAGAAATATTGGTTCAGGATAACGAAAAACGTGAAAAGTGTGTACATGCGAATTTCGTTGCCGTACCAATTCATAAACGGCGAAATAGAAAATAAAAAAGCGGTGAAGAGTCCGACGGTGCGACCATACGCAAGCTTGCCGACCATATAGAGGGCCGGAATACTCGCTAAATAAAAGAGGAGCGAGAGTATTCGCGCTAGGGGTACGGTGTTGCCGAGATAGAGAATCCAAAAATGAAGCAGTAGGTGGTAGAGCGGCACGTGCACGTCGCCAGCCACGATGGTAAATATCTCAAGAACCTGGCGGCTCACTTGCCAGAGGCTCTGTGACTCGTCGAGTCGCAGGCTCTGCCCCATGAAGAAAAAATACGAGAGCGCCACGGGTATGCATGTCACGCAGGCAAGCAGAGAAAAAGTTTTAATTCTTTCTGATCGAGTCATACGGATTTTTTTGTGAAATAGGTGCCGACGCAGAGCGTAATTCTCCCTGTGCCACTCGAGTTGGGAGCGCGGCGCGGATAAACGGCAAGAACACGACGATGTTGAGAAGCGCCCACGCCGTGTTGTTGATGAGCGAGGCAGAAAATCCTTCTCTTGTGAGTGCCACTATAATGCCAATGGCGACCACGCCAACATAGGCGATATGCCATCTCACCAATGGCAAAAAATTTCCCTGCACCCAGTTTTTGTCTGTAATCGAGAACGCCGAACGTTGGAAGGTTGCCGCAGAGTAGAGAGCGCGCAGATGGATATTAAATCCGCCCATAGAAAATCCGAGGCTCGAAAAGGTGAAAGTAAAATTTGATGATCGTTGAATAACGTACAAAGTAAAGAAGAAGTACGGCAAAAAGATTGCGGCAAGAAGCATGCCGTTTATGAGTACCGGTACCATCCCGGTGTAGAAGAAAACAATGGGCAGGAGGGCATCGATCACGACAAAAAGCCCCGACAAATAAAAACTTGCCGAAGAGAGATATTGGATGCGTTGCGCCCACGAAAGCCCGCGCATAAATAGCGGATTGTAACGGAAGATGACATCGAGCGCGCCACGTGCCCAACGAAATTGCTGTTTAGAATAGGAGAGCAGGTCTTCGGTTGCCAAACCCTCGGCTAAGACCTCACCCAGATAGATCGAGCGGTATCCTTTAGCGTGCATGAGGAGGCCGGTGATAAAATCCTCGGCGATTGATTCGGTGCACATGCCACCGACCGAGAAGAGAGCTTCGCGGGAAATGAGCATGTTGGTGCCGCACATGGTGGCGCTGTTGAGACGATTTTTACCTTTACAAATCGGCCCAAAAAAAAGCTCCTGCTGCTCCCACGAACTTTTAGTCAGATAATTCTCGGCATAATTTTTATAGAACTGCGGCGTCTGAACAAAGCCAACTTTGGGGTCGACGAAATACGATGCAGTCTTCGCCAAGAAATCGGAATGCGGCACATGGTCGGCGTCGAATATTGCCACGAGGGGATTGCTCGTGAGCCGGAGTGCGTTGTTGATGTTGCCCGCTTTGGCGCCACCAGGCACCGTGCGCGTGATGCAGTGCACACCCAAGCTCGAGGCGAGCGCTTCTATCTCGCGCCAATTGCTCTTGTCGGCCACATAGCCATCGTTAAGGATGTGGATGTTAAAATTGGGATAATCCATGGCGCGTGCGGCCACAACCGTCTTCCGTACCATCTCGGTCGGCTCTCCTGCGACCGTGATAAAAACGTCTGCCGGTGGGTGGTGCTCAGCGTCTCTGGGTGCACTATATGACGTCTCCCATACCGTGTAGAGAAATGTTAGTACCTGCCAGATATGGAAAACCTCTCCCGCGATAAGGAGCGAGAAGAGCAGGCGATTGCCGATGGGAAAGAAGAACGCAAGTACAAAAAAGTAGGTTACCGCAAAGAGCATGTTGAGCGCGAGGAGCTCTTTGGGAGGATCCGTTTTGAGGAAATCCTTTCGCATCTCCACATAATCATTTTCGCTGTAGGGGCTCATAAAAATATAATGCTGGATTGTTGATGATTATTGTTTGAAGGCGTTCATGGGAATGCTGGCGGCCAGATTGGGCAGAAGATTGTTATAGAGCGCGATGCCGAACCACGCCCAGTTGTCGTCGTAGTACGAGAGCGACTTCTTCCACTTATCGGCACCCGGGTCGTAAAGGAAAACAAGTTTTTGGCTATAGACGTCTTGCGCCAGGTTGGGTGCCGCGAGCATGAAATAACCCACAGTGCCCCCATACATGGCAGGGGCCTCAGAGGCGATTACCACCGTGCCGTCATGGGTGTACGTTGACCCGAGTGTGTGGTTCTCGCTCCATTGCGAAGAGAGGAACGAAAGCATGTTGAGTGTGGTGATGTCGCGCGGATCTTTGAACCATGCCCAATCAAGCGCGAGATGGTACGGCACCCGGAGCGCATCGAAGCCGAAGTTGGTCGTATCTGCGCCGCCCGGTATCGCGATGAGTGCGCCGGTTGCGCGGTTAATTTCTACCCAATCGGGCGGTAGATTCGCGCTCAGTTTTTTATCGAGCGTCGAGGAAATACTTTTCTGCAAGACGGTGTAGGAGCTGTCCGCTAGTTTGCTCCACGGATGCGCCGGGTCGACGAGTGCAAAAATGCGATACGCCGCCGGATTGAGATAGGAGGGATTGATTGCTGCGTAGGTATTCCCTGAAGTTGTCTCAATATTGTCGGCGGTGAGGTAGGGGGTGGGGCCAACCTCGACAACTTCTTTGTTCCAAATATCCCCGATAATGCCACGCGCAGAGTCGAGATATTTAGGATCTTGCCAGCGCGCGTACGCAAAAACGAGCGAGAGAGCGATATCGGTATCGGCATCGCTCGCGCTTGTTTCGCCACCCTGAGAGATGAGCACGCCGTAGGAGCCGTCTGGTTGCTTACCCCACAGCCAGGCAAAGAGATGGTCGCCGGTGTGGTAGATGTTGGTCTGGGTCCAGTGCCACGCGCCATCAAATGTCTGTTTGTCGCCCATCCACACGGCGCGCAACATGGTGTAACTCTGCCCCTCGGAGGTAGTGACGTTGCCGCGCTGTGGGTCTAGCGTGCGGTAGCTACCCGCTTCGACATATTCATTTTTATAGGAGTACCACGTGGCGTTGAGTAGTTGCACCGGGGAGAAGATAATCGGCACATTGCCTCGGCCGCTCTCTAAATACAACACTGCACCAGCGATGAGCAGGGCAAAGCAAAGAAACACCCAGCCGAGTAATCGGGTCACCATTGTTGTTCTATAATTTACCTATGTCGAGTAAACATTCTGGCGAGAAGTTGGCGCCCAACCAATAGGAAGCCGAACAGTCCCAGTACCACGGCCGCTGCTAATAGAGTTTGGATTTGCGCTGGCGCGAGATGCTCGCCCACCGCGTATATGTTGTCGGGGGCGACTTTAGTGGTGGTGAAAAAGAGTGATTCGCGCATATTTATTTTTTTATGATTGAGGTATAAAGGTCGTCCCCGTCTGGCGCTGTCTGAACACCCACACTTTCGAGAGGGTAAAGTTGGCTATGAAGGTGAACACGGTGGTGATGGCAAGTGCCACAAGATCGTACACGCCCACACCGACGAGGAAGTTCATCATCGCGACGTTAATCGTCAGCGAGACCGAGGTCATCGCATAGAAGCGCACCACTTCGCCCAGGGTTAGTCGCGTGCGCAGGCCGAAGGTCCAGTAGCGGTTAAGCAGGAGCGAGGAGACAGTGCCCACGAGGAACGAGAAGAGTTTGGCAATCGTCAAATGGTCGGCGAAGAGGGCGGTCGCGCGCGTGAGATAGAGATACGCGGTGACGTCGAGGAGTGTGTTGAGCACACCCACACTCATAAACTTGAGTGCCTCCTTGTGGGTCACCAGCCCGAGCTCGCCCCGATAGAGTTCGATCATCTCGGTAAAGGCGCGGAGGATGACAGTGAATTTTGCGCCGGTAGGAGAGCCGGCTTTGCGCGGCAAATGCGAAACAGGAACTTCTTTTACTGGAACCAATTTGCGGGTGAGGCGTATCAGTGTCTCGGCGCTTATCATCGCGCCTTTTGACTGCAGCGGTAGCGACTGCACCTCTTCGCGTTTAAATAGTTTAAAGGCGCAATCAATGTCGCGGATCTTCAAACCGAAGAGTAGGCGATTGAGCCGATTCCAACCCCATGCATTGAGTAGGCGCATAAACGGGTCGCGGCGCGGCGCTCGATAACCAATAACCACCGGGTACTCATCGAGATGTATCAAGAGATTTTGCAACTCGACGATATCAAACTGCAGATCCGCATCGGTGAAAAAGATGTACTCCATACGTGCTGCCGCAATGCCGGTCTTGAGTGCTGCGCCATAACCGCGATTGTGCGGATGATTTATGACGCGCACGACCGGATATTTGCGTGAGAAGTCTTCCGCTATTGACTGGGTATGGTCAGAGCTACCGTCGTTGACGACGATTATCTCGTACTCACCGACGTAGGGAGATTCTTCAACCGCGCGCATAGTATCGGTTATCGTTTGCCGAATGTTTTCTTCTTCGTTGTAGGTAGGGAAGAATATGCTGAGCGATACTTTCTGTTGCTTCATATTAAGCTTTATACGCGACAGAGATTAAAGTTGTCTGAAGCGGTAAGATTCTTGGAAACGAAAAGCGCCGCCCCAATATGGGGCGGCGCTCTCGATATGTAGCTGATAATTGTTAGTGAAGTGTTATCGTCGCATCGACACTATCACCATTTTGTCCGGCGAAGTGATAGGTGTAGGTCCCGGGCGCGGTCGGTAGCGAGAGCGAGCCGGTGGAGAAGTTCCCACCGTTATCAGCGTGCGCCATTGCGACGGTGGTGCCATTCATGGTCACCGTTACGTTCTCCTCGTGTTTGAAGTTTCTGCCGCCGAAGTCAATGGAGCCGCCTGCGCTGAACGTCTGCCCGTTCTGGTCGATTGAGGCTGGCCCTTGATTTTGCGGTGGCGTTGTGGTCCCGGTTCCGCCCCCACCAGTACCACCGCCACCTAACAGCGCCTGTATCTCATGCTCGAGCGTTGTCACGCGATTCTGGAGGTCGGTGATCTCATTCTGTAGTGTAGTCAGATCGGGAGTGGTCGGTGGCGTAGTCGTGCTTGTCTGTGTAGTCATGAACATCTGATCCGTCGAGTGCATAGTGTTGCCCGAGCCATCCATCGACCACACCTGCAAGTGATATGTCGTGTTGGGTGTGAGGCCGGTCAGACCGACCGAGTGGCTCATCACCTGGTTCGTATCTTTCGTTGTTGAGGCAGTATAGTTGTTAGCTGATATACCCCATGCAACTTGTGAGTCCGCATTTTCATCGGTCGTCCACATCACAGTCGCGCCCGTATCGGTCGGTGTTATAACGATGCCCGATATTACCGGCTCGGTCGAAGAAGCCGGAGTGCTCGTTGCGGTCGTAGTACCCATGGCAGAGAGAAACGTCTGGTCACTCGAGCTAGCTATCCCGGGGTTTGTGCCGGAGAGCACTTGGAAGTGGTAGTCGGTGTTGGGACTGAGATCGGTAACCGTCATCGAGTGGTTGGTTACCAGATTGCTATCAACCACCGTTGCGGCCCCATAGCTGGGTGTGGTACCCCAGAGAACCTGCGAGGTTGCGGGCTGGTCGGTCATCCATGTTATGAGCACATTCGTGCCGCTTGGATTTGCCAAGATATTGGATATGACCGGCATACTACTCGTTGCCGTAGTCGTCGTTGCGGTGCTCGCCGCCGCCCCCGTCGTTAGGAACGTCTGATCGCTCGAAGTAGCGAGCGAACTCGAAGCATTTTCAGACATAACCTGGAAGTGGTAGAGAGTGCCGGGGAGCAGGGCCGCCAATGATAGCGAGTGGCTGGTTACCTCGGAGGTGTCTAAACTTGAGAACGTGTTGTAGGGCGTTGTTGTACCGTAGGCGACCTGCGAGTTTGAAGGTTGGTCGGTTGTCCAAGTGACGACCGCCCCCGTGTCGCTTGGGGAGGCAGCTATTGCCGAGATGGCCGGCGCGGTCGAGGTCTCTGTGTCTGCCTGTGCGGCGAGCGGCAAAACGATACCTCCGGCTAATGCCGCCACCGCAGAGACGAGCAAGCCCCCGATGCTCAACACGATTCCGTTAATTATTTTTCGTTTCATAACTTTTTATTTTTTATTTGATAATAACGCCGAGGGGGCTGTCCTAAATTTGTGTTTAGAGGACAGCCCCCTCGGCTACACCATCAATTCCTTCATTTGCATGTCCTCCCTTAACCTCGACCTCAATAATGCTGAAGGGCGGCGGCGCACGCGGTGCGCTCATCGACCGCTCGAGGCTTCAGTCATGCGGGCCACTATAACGGGGTGTTGCTGAAAGGCAGGTGAAGCACCTACGTTGATTTTTGAGAAAGTTAATGGTATAGTGCTCGTCTATGAAGAATTTCAAGAAAGGCGGACATTTTGGGGCAGGGAATAAGTCGCATTCTTCTTTTGCAAAACCATTTAAACCATTCGCGCGGCATGGGGATGCTTCGCGCCCGGCAGAGATGCACTCGGCCAAATGCGCGCATTGCGGCAAAATATGTGAAGTGCCATTTCGCCCCAACGGGAAGAAGCCGGTTTTCTGCAAAGATTGTTTTGTCCCCGAAAAAGGCGACGCTACCCCTCGCACGCCTTATCGGTCACAGCATATTGAGCCGCGCGGTGATGATCTAAAATCCCAGATCGAAATGCTCAATACTAAAATAGAAAAACTGATGCGTATGGTCGAAGCGCTCAATAAATAAATTTCACGTCGCATTTAGTAGGAGATTATTTATGTACGATCTGATTGTTATTGGTGGTGGCCCTTCGGGGATGATGGCGGCCGGGCGCGCGGCCGAGCTTGGTAAAAAAGTTTTACTGCTCGAAAAAAATAAGTCGCTGGGCAAAAAATTAAAAATCTCAGGTGGCGGGCGATGCAATATCACCAACGCTGAATTTGAACTGCATCAATTTTTGCATGCGTATGGGAGTGCCGAGCCGTTTTTGTATTCCGCGTTCGCTCAATTTGGCGTACAAGACACGTTTACTTTTTTTGAATCTCACGGCCTGCCGCTCGTGGTTGAGGCGCGCAAGCGCGCCTTCCCCCAAACGCAGAAGGCCGCCGATGTGTGCAGCACGCTTGAGGCGTATATGAAAAAAGGGCGGGTCGAGGTGCGCACGAGCGCCCCGGTTACTCGGATTGAAACGAACAGCGAGGGTTTAATTGCGGCGGTTGTGGTGGGTGGCGAGGTGCTCCGCGCCCACTCGTTTCTCTTGGCGGTGGGTGGCGTTTCGCACCCCGAGACCGGTTCAACCGGCGACGGCTTCGCCTGGCTCAAAAAAATGGGGCACACCATTCACACGCCGACCCCCTCGGTGGTCCCGCTCGCTGTTAAAGAAGAGTGGAGCAAAGAGCTCTCGGGGACTTCGCTTTCGTTTATGAAAATCACTTTTTTTATGGATGGCAAAAAGCAATTCGCACAGACTGGTAAAATTTTGTTCACCCACTTCGGGCTCTCGGGCCCGCTCATCCTCAATAGCGCGCACAAAGTTGCTGACTTGCTCCATAGCGGCCTCGTGACCGCGACCATCGACGCCTATCCGCATACCGACCTCGGTGCGCTTGAGAAAAAAATCATTCACGTTTTCGACGCGAATAAAAATAAAGAACTCAAAAACATTATCAAAGAATTTGTCCCGGACGACACGCAGAAGGGGATTGCACTTCTCCTCGCGCAAGAGATGGATATCACCAAGCAAGTCAACAGTATTACTAAAGAAGAACGTAAAAAGATAGTACATCTATTAAAAGCGCTCCCGCTTACCATTGTGGGGCTCATGGGTTTTGACCGCGCGGTCGTGGCCGACGGTGGGGTTTCCTTAAAAGAAATAGACACGCGCACCATGCGCTCGCGCAAAATCCCAAATCTTCTAGTAACCGGTGATCTGCTCAATATTCATCGCCCGTCGGGCGGGTTTTCGCTCCAACTGTGTTGGACGACCGGCTATGTGGCCGGGACGCACGCATAGCTCCACGTCTGCGTGTTTGATAAGATAGGTGAAACGAACGGTCGATATCAGACGTATTATAGAGTATAAGACTATGAAAAAATTCATCACCTCGCTGGTGTTTGTGCTCGTGTTCGCGATGTACGCTCTTTCGCAATATTTTAATAATTCGAGCACGCTCGCCTATACCGCTCCTGGTGCCACCCCGACCACGGCGGCAAATTCCCAGCCAGTTGCCCGAGTAGCAGCCCCTGTTTCCGTGCCAGTTTCAACTCCGGCGCCGACGACTGCGTCGAAGCCCGCAGGACAATATGTCGACGGCACCTACACGGGCTCGGTCGCGGATGCGTACTACGGCAAAGTGCAGGTTAAAGCAACTATCTCGGGCGGCAAATTGGCGGACGTTACTTTTCTTCAATATCCGAGCGATCGAAGCACCTCGCGCTTTATCAGTAGCCAGGCGATGCCAATGCTCACGAGTGAAGCGATACAGGCGCAGAGCGCCCAAGTAGACGCAGTCTCGGGAGCGAGCGACACCAGTGCGGCCTTCCGCGAGTCGCTCGGCGTGGCGCTTTCGCAAGCAAAAGGATAAAATATGAAAGAAACTCGCGACATCATGGGTATGCCGGTGTCGATCGAGATAGCAGGCGTTCAGGCTGCACAAAAAAATTTCGATACGGCGTTCGATTATTTCGTGCACATTGACGAAACCTTTAGCACCTATAAGCCGGGGAGCGAAATATCCCGCATCAATCGCGGCGAAATCTCCGAGGCCGAGTATAGTGCCGAGATGAAGACAGTTTTTGCGCTTGCAGAAGAGACCAAGCAATTAACGCACGGCTACTTCGATATTCATACAGCCGATGGCATGATTGATCCCTTGGGTTTAGTCAAAGGTTGGGCTATTAATAACGCCGCTCATATGCTCGATGAGCTCGGCTGTAAAAATTTTCAGGTCGATGCGGGCGGCGATATTCAAACACGGGGCAAAAATGAAGAGGGCAATGAGTGGAGCGTCGGCATCCGCAACCCGTTCAATCGAGGAGAGATAATAAAAGTCATCTATCCGCGAGGCGCGGGTGTGGCGACTTCCGGCACGTACATTCGTGGCAAACATATCTACGACCCGCACTCGGGCGAGCCGGTTGTAACTCCTGTGCTCAGTCTTACTGTAGTGGGGCCCGATGTATACGAGGCGGATCGTTTTGCCACAGCGGCTTTTGCGATGGGCGAGCGCGGTGTCGAGTTTATCGAACAGCTAGATGGTTTTGAAGGGTATGCAGTAGACGAAAAAGGTGTCGCCACGATGACGAGCGGATTTACAAAATATACTTCGCAATAAACTATGATACTGAAAAAAATTGACGATCTGTTGAACCGGGTGACCATGTACCGGCTGGCGGTCTACGAACTTGTTTTTTTGCTGGTCGTTGCGGGAATTCTCGGGCAGTTTGGCGTGATGCCCTATAGTCCCATTAACATCGCTTTTTCGGCTGTTTTTATTTTCGTCGTTTGTTGGATAACGAATACAATTTTTTCGTATTTTTTTGAAGTGCCGTCCAATCCCGAATCGACCTGGATTACCGCGCTTATCCTCGCGCTCATCATCACACCCATCCACAATTGGCCGGATATGCAATTTTTACCACTGGCATTTTGGGCCTCGGCGTTGGCTATTGCCTCAAAATATATTTTAGCGGTGCGCGGCAAACACGTGTTCAATCCCGCGGCCGTAGGCGTCGCCATCACCGCCCTCGTGCTCGGGCTCTCGGCAAGTTGGTGGGTGGGGACGCCCAGCATGGTGCCGTTTGTACTCGTGGGAGGTCTCCTCTTGGTGCGCAAAATCCATCGCTTCGATCTCTTCTGGGCGTTTATCGGGATGTTTACGCTCGGGATGATCTACTTCGCGTTCGATCAAAGCCTCGACCTCGTGCGTTCGCTCGAACAGTCGCTCCTCTATGCACCCGCATTTTTCTTCGCCACCGTGATGCTCACCGAGCCGGCAACGACGCCACCCACGCGTAGGTGGCGGATGCTGTACGGTGCACTAGTCGGATTCCTTTTTCTGCCCAACGTGAGCGTCGGCTCTTTTTACTTCACGCCTGAACTCGCTCTTTTGGCAGGGAATGTCTTCGCATATTTCACGAGCCCCAAATATAAGCTCCAACTCAAGCTCAAAGATACCCGCCGTCTCTCTCCGGATGTATATGAATTTGCTTTTACTACCAACCGCCCCGTTCACTTTGAGCCCGGGCAATACATGGAGTGGACACTCGCACACGCTCACCCCGACAGCCGGAGCGTGCGGCGCTATTTCACCCTCGCATCTTCGCCGCGCGAGCGGGAGATGAAGCTCGGCGTCAAAATATATGAGCCCAAGAGCTCTTTCAAAAAAGCACTCCTCTCGATGCAGAGGGGGGATTTGCTCGTGGCCGCACAGCTAGCAGGCGACTTCACCCTGCCGCGCGATAAAAATAAAAAACTCGTCTTCATTGCGGGCGGTATCGGCATCACGCCCTTTCGGAGTATGCTTCAGCATTTGCTCGATGTGCGGCAAAAGCGTGATATTACGCTTTTTTATTCGAATAAAACGCCAGCCGACGCGGTCTATCGAGACGTCTTTGATCGCGCGCGGCAAGAGCTTGGTATAAAAACCGTGTACGCATTCACGGCAAAAAATATGCCATTGCCGCCGGGCAGTATCCGGGCTATAGACGCTGCCGCCATCGCGCACGAGGTCCCCGATTACCGCGACCGCACCTTCTACATCTCGGGCCCGCAGGCCATGGTTACAGCGTTTAGGAGTATATTACTGGAGATGGGGGTTGGGCGGGCGTACATCAAGACCGATTATTTCCCCGGTTTCGCATAAAAGATTAATCGCTTTTACACCACCGATATGAATGCATTTGAGAACGCACAAGAACAGCTTAAGCGCGCCGCGGCAGTCGCGCCCATAGACCCTACTCTCCTCAATTCGCTCACGGTTCCCGAACGCGAAGTCACCGTCTCGATACCGGTTGTTATGGACGATGGTTCGACTCGCTTTTTTGAAGGATATCGCGTGCAGTATTCGAGCGCACGCGGGCCGTACAAAGGCGGCATTCGCTACCACCCGCAGGCGGATATCAACGAAGTGCGCGCGCTCGCGCTCTGGATGACGCTTAAATGTGCGGTCGCGGGGATGCCGATGGGCGGCGGCAAGGGTGGCGTTGTCGTTGATCCGAAAAAGCTCTCGCGCGGCGAGCTCGAGCGCCTCTCGCGCGGTTTTGTCGGGCGGCTCCATCTGATCCTTGGCCCCGAGATTGATGTGCCGGCGCCCGACATGAATACGACGCCCGAGATTATGGCGTGGATGAATGACGAGTATGCAAAAATAACCGGCGACAAACGCGGCGCAACTTTTACCGGCAAGCCTCTCGATAAAGGCGGCTCGGAAGGCCGCTCGCTGGCAACCGGCATGGGCGGATTTTTCGTCTTCGAGGCGCTCAAAAATAAACTGGGCTTGCCCGCGCAGATGTCCATCATTATCCAAGGGATGGGGAATGTTGGCGGCAATGCCGCTAAAATATTGCAGAGCGAAGGCCATCGCATCGTCGCCATCTCTGATTCGCAGGGCGGCATTATGGACGAAAGCGGGCTCGATATCCCGGCGGTTGAGGCGTATAAAAAAGCGCACGGCTCGCTTAAAGGGTTCTCCGCCGAGGCGGGCAGGCCCAGCGCCAGAGAAATTTCAAATGCGGAGTTGCTCGAGCTCTCCTGCGATGTACTCGTACCTTCGGCGCTTGAAAATCAAATTACCAAAGAAAACGCACCGCGGATTAAAGCGAAGGTCGTGCTTGAGCTTGCCAACGGCCCAACCACTCCCGAGGCGGATGATATTTTGTTTGCACGAGGCATCCCGGTTATACCCGACATCCTCGCGAACGCGGGCGGCGTTATCGTCTCGACCTTTGAGTGGGAACAGAATCTCAAAGGCGAACACTGGGCCGAGTCGGCTGTCTTTACCAAGCTCCGCAATATTCTCTCAAAAGAGGCGGGTGGAGTGTGGCAACGTGCACAGGCTCTCAAGACCGATCTGCGCCGCGCGGCGTTCGTCGTCGCGCTCGAGCGCCTGGTGAAATAACATGCGTACTAAGCTCATCAGCATCTACCTCATCGGCTTCGGGGCCTTGTGCGTTATACTCTACTTCGCTTGGGTGATGCCCTCGTGGTCATCTTTGCCCGGGCCTTTGGCTGGCCCTGCGAACTCCGTTCAGCAACCATCCTCAACTGCCTCATCTACAATTTCTGCAAACCAATATCAGGGCGGCCAGGCGCAACTCCCTATGAAAATAATCACCGTCGGCGGAATTAAAATACAAGTCGAAGTTGCCTCGACCGAGGCTGAAAGGCAAGCAGGCCTCTCGGGCCGCGCGGGGCTCGCCGCGGGGCAGGGGATGCTGTTTGAATTTTCTCAACCGGGCGATTACGGTTTTTGGATGAAAGACATGAACTTTCCTATAGACATACTCTGGGCTGATCAAAGCGGCACAGTCGTCACTATTTGGCCCAACCTCTCGCCCGCCACTTATCCGCAGTCCTTCCATCCGGCATCTCCGGCTCAATATGTTCTTGAACTCCCCGCCAACTTCGCCGCGCAGAATGGCATTGCCGTCGGGTCTAAAATATCGATTTGACAAAATGACCAAATGGTGTATGTTTTTGGCTAGCTGATGGGTCCAGAATTCTCTGTTTATCTGGCCTCAGGACAGCTCATCCGACAATTAGGAGATGATGTCGATGCAACCCGCATTGAACACGTCTGCGATCGTGACCTCCGATAGCCCCAAAGGGCAACAGGCCGTCGCGCTATTCCGTGCCCAATACAACAAAGTCGGGCTCGACGATGAAAGCGCCCAGTTGCTCAACGAGCACCCCGGCTTCGCCGCCTACCTCGCGGCGGGCATCCGGCAGTTCTCGACCAAGGGGCCGGTCTTTCCCGTCTATCTCAAAATCGAAGTCGGCGGCAAGTCCAAAGAGGAACTCCTCGCGGAATTGCAGTCCGGCGGTTTTTTCGTCTCGGACTGGGCGAAAGACATTATGTCCAGGCCCGCGTGGAAGCCGGGCGAGAAGGAGAGGGTGAAGTTCGCCCGCGTTAAAGTGCGCGAGCTCGGATTCACGGATCCGAAGAATCTTCCGACGACTGCGCAGATCTGGGCTCGCATCCAGGAATTCGGCCACGCGCTCTGCGAGCCCGGCGACGGCCCGGCCATCCGGCGGGTGCTCACGGACCAGTCGCGCGACGACTACTTATGGGCCGCGATGGAACAAATCACGGACTCCGCTGGCGGCCGGCGCGTCTTCTGCGTCAAGCGGGGCGGCGGCGGTGAGCGGTGGCTCGACGCGCGTTGGGCCAATCCGAGCCGCGGATGGGATCTCGACAGCGAGGTCGTGTTCCGTCTCCGCAAGTAACTTCGAACTTTGGGCGCTTAGTTCTAACCCTGAGCCCCTTAACCCTCGGCCCTGCACTTCGGTGCAGGGCCTCTTTTTGTTACACTACAGAGCGGTAATAGGTGCATACGTGGGCGGCAAGGATTGCCTGCGGCCGAATCCGACGAACTTACATTGAGCGTTTCTTCGATTGCGGTTGGAGAAAGAGTAATGTGAGCAAGTCTAAAAAAAGAAGATACTTGGTGCGCGATACTGGGGCATTATCATGCCGAATGAGATACAGTCCCGAGAGTATTCAAAGGGTGGTGGAACAGAAGGTGCCGCGCACAGGACGGACTCCGATGGCAACCTGAACGTCTTCTACGTCAAGCGGAACGACGACGGTAAGCGGTGGCTCAACACGAATTGGGCCAATCCGAGCAACAAATGGGATCTCGACAACGAGGTCGTGTTCCGTCTCCGCAACTCTCTTCATTTCTCCTCCGTCAGCGTCGCTGTTCGGGGGAGTTTTGTTTTGCGAGTTGTCCCGACCAGCCGCCGAGCATCTTACCTATCTCGTCCATTTTTGACGAAATTTCGATATATTTTTTATCCCGCAATGATCTGCTTTCCCACAAGACCATAAGCAATAAAGAAGAGGTATTGAGTTTCCGTATTGCAAGGCGTATGTAGGGTAATTTCTGATCCCTTGGCAAAAAAGCTGCGGCTGATACTTGCTCCATTATCTCAATAAATAAGGTGTCTATCCTCTCGCCAACGGTATAGCGATGAATTTTAGGGAGCGTAGAATATATCTCATGCCACAGCAAATAAGCTTGTTTGATTCGCTCCAAAACGGGCAGGAGATTCCTGCGGGGGGGGGTCCACTTGAAGCGGCTCGCTCATGCCTACCAAGATATCATTTCTATCGAGAATTTACTTCTTGCCTGGCGGGAGTTTCTTAACGGTAAAAGAAACAAGGAAGATGTGCAGGAGTTTGAATATAGGCTCTTCGACAACATACTCGCGCTCCACCAGGAACTGAAAAACAAGGTTTATGTCCATGGTCCGTATTATCACTTCCGCATCAGCGACCCAAAACCGCGTGATATCCACAAAGCCACCGTGCGCGATCGGCTTCTACATCATGCTATCTATCGAATTCTGTACCCATTCTTCGACTCGAAGTTCGTAACCGATTCGTATTCCTGCCGCATAAACAAAGGGACGCATCGAGCCATGAATCGCTTTCGCGATTTCGCACGCCAAGAATCTCGTAATCATACTCGCACCTGCTGGGTGCTCAAATGCGATATCAGAAAATTTTTCGCCAGTATCGACCAGGAAATTCTGATTAGGATTTTACGGAAGCATACCCAAGATGAAGAAACTCTCTGGCTTCTCGGCCAAGTGGTACGCAGTTTTAATTCCAGCAAAGAGGGGAAGGGCCTACCACTCGGTAATCTCACCAGCCAGCTTCTAGCCAATGTTTATTTGAATGAGCTTGATCAATTTGTGAAGCACAAACTCAAGGCGAAATATTACATCCGTTACGCCGATGATTTCGTGTTTCTTTCGCATGATAAAAGGTGGCTTGAAAGTATTTTACCCAAAATCAGCGTTTTTCTTAAAGACGAGTTACGGCTTACACTGCATCCGAACAAAGTCTCTATAACCACCTTCGCCTCTGGAATCGACTTCCTCGGCTGGGTGCATTTTCCCGGCCACCGCGTGTTGCGAACCGCAACCAAGCGCAGGATGTTGAAACGGACAAGAGGACTTGAGCAAGATAGTCCAACAGTACAATCGTATGTGGGGATGCTAAAGCATGGGGATGGCAAAAAACTTGCCAAAATGTTAAAGTGATATTAGCGCGTTGGGCAGCTACTGTTGGGTTTGTCCGCCCTAGGCGGATGAGGCCGGCAGAGGAAAGTCCGAACACCACCAGGCGAAAGCTTGGAGAAGGGTAGCAGGTAACCCCTGTCGTGCGCTCATGGCGGGCGCAAGGGGTGCGAACAGAGACGAGTCCCTTCAGTGGGAGTGAAACGGCAAAATCCCTGCTCGGGTGCAAGGCCGTACTCAACGCAACGCTGCGGAAGTTTACCCTTCCGTAGCTTTAGCGAAGGAGGGTGCCGCTTGAGCTCTGGGGCGACCCAGGGCCCAGATAAATGGTTGCCTCGCCCGCCCAAGGCGGGCCAGACAGAATTCGGCTTACAGACGCGCGCGCCATTGTGTGAACGCCCCGCTTAACGCGGGGCGTTTGCCTTTCTACCCAAGAACCACCGGCTTTAGCCGGTGTGGGCGTTTCAAGGCGTAGCCCATGAGAAAATCACCGTGGTCGATATTACCAACCAACGGTGATTTTCCATGGCGAACAGACGTCTGTATCAGCAAACCCATGCTACCTGGGTCTGCGACTATCACATTGTATGGTGTCCCAAGTACCGCGGGAAGGTACTCAAAGACCCCTACGTCAAACAAGAACTCAAGCGCATGTTCAAACTCATAGCGCGGTGGAAGGATCTCAAAATCCACGCCTGGCACATTGGTGACGAACACATACACCTGTACGTTTCCATCCCACCCAAATATTCAGCCGCATACATTATTCAAATCCTGAAAGGGAAGACTTCCAGCTGGCTGAAGAAGAAAACCAAGCAGTTTCCCCAGGGTACGCTTTGGGCACGCGGGTACTTCGTTTCCACCATCGGCGGCAACGAGCATCAAATCAAGAGCTACATTAACAACCAGAGTCATCACCAAAAGGATATGCCGCAGTTGTTCTAGCCCCGCTACTGCGGGGCAGGTTAGAAACCGCCGGCTTTGTGCCGGCGGTTGTCATTGGCGGGCCTTTCTGTGGATTTTACATATCTTTTACCGTAGTATACTAAACTCATGTCACCACAAATTGTTTCGTTTTTTCGAAATATACAACCAAAGTTTTTCTTATCTTGGTCCCGCCGGTTCTTCCTCGTGGGGGTTGCGCTTTCTATATTATTTGTCATTCCTCTCCCGTGGTTCCCGCTCCAGCTTGGTAAACTCGCTATCTTCTCCTTATCTCTTTTCGTCTCACTGCTCCTTTTTGTACTTGGCGGGGGCATGCGTACTATCTCAAAAACTTCCGGTTCGCTGTTGGCGCTCGCCGTGTGGTCTTTGCCGCTCGCGTATCTCGTCTCATGGCTTTTGTCGGCCGATCGATTTGTGGGAGTGCTCGGATCATCAATCGAACAAGACACGTTGCTTTTTGTAATACTGTGCTCGCTGGCGTTTATGCTCGGTTTTGCGCTCCTGCGGAGCACTCACGGTGCGCGGATGCTCATGAAGACCGCGGCCGCCGCTGTCGGCGTGGCGGCACTCTTCCAAATCATCGTCATTGTTTTCGGCACTCATCTCGTGCCGTTCTCGGTTTTTAGCGACCACTCGGTCAATGTGGTAGGCAAGTGGAACGATCTCGGTCTCTTAGCCGGGCTCCTGCTCCTTCTTTTGATCGGCTGGCTAGAATGGGCCTCAGGCTCGCTTATACAGCGGGTCTTGGCCGGGGTCGGCGCCTTTTTGTTACTGTGTCTGCTAGCGGTGATCCAATTTCCGCTCGTGTGGGCGCTGGTGCTCGCGGGCGCGGCTCTCTGTGGAACCCTTTTCTTCTTACTGCATCGCCCTGAAGGGCTACGGGCGTCTTTCCCTCGAGTGTCCATGGCAGGGGTGGTGCTTGCGGCGATCTTGCTGGTGTGGGGAGCGGCGGTCAACACCGGCCTCACTTCGCTTTTCCCGGTCTCGGCGCTTGAAGTCCGCCCCTCGTTCTCCTCAACGCTTGAGGTCGATCGCGCTACGCACGGCGCCTCGGCGCGGCAGCTTTTCTTTGGGGCGGGCCCCAACACCTTCGGCGATGCGTGGCTCTTGCATAAACCAGCAGGCGTCAATCAAACACTTTTTTGGAATTTGAATTTCAACCTCGGTTTCAGCACTTTTCTCACCGCGCTCCAGAGCGTCGGGCTCCTCGGGGCGCTCGCCTGGCTCGCCCCGCTCCTCTTGCTCCTCTATGGGCTTGTGCGTTATCTGCGTGCCCCGCCGCGGCGCGAGTGGGCGACCGTCGCGGCGCTTTCACTCGTGGTCGGCTACTTCTGGTGCGCCCTGCTTTTGTATATCCCGAGCGAAAATCTGCTCCTCCTGGCGTTTGTCTTCGCTGGCGCCGCGTTTGGTTTGATGATGTCTCTCACTTCTACATCGAGCGTGGCGCCTCCCACATCATCGGCGCGGCGGATAATCGCAGAGCGGGTTTTGATAGTGGCGGCGAGCGTGGCGCTCCTCATGCTCTCTCTGTGGGGAGCGGTGGGGGTCGGTCGGCGTTTCGTGAGTGAAATCTTTGTTAATCAGGGCTCCTTGCTTTCGGCTCAACCGCAAAACGCGCTTGCTTTAGCTGTACGTGCGCAGAGAGTCGAAAAAACATCCGACAATCTGCGCCTCGGCCTTACGGCCGGCTACGCGCTTCTCCAGCAATTGGCGAACAATTCCAAGCCCTCTCCAGAAGAACAGCAACAGTTCGTGGTGCAAGCTCAACAGACGCTGGCCGTGGGCCAGCAGGCAGTGCTCCTCAATCCGCATGATTATCAGGCGTTCTTAACACTCGGGAATCTATACGCGCTCTTGAGTTCGGTGGGTATCTCGGGCGCCGGCCAGAGCGCGGTGGATGCGTACCAAAGCGCCGCCGAGATTAATCCAACCGATCCTGAAATCCCGCTCCAGCTCGCGCGGCTTGCTCAGGCGAGCGGCAACGATTCGGCCGCAGAGAATTTTCTCTCCCAAGCGCTTACGCTAAAACCAAATTACACCGACGCCATCCTTTTCGTTGTCCAGTACGCGGTCGCTCACAATGACATCCCCACGGCTATCGCGGCGGCGGGGCAGGCGGTACAAAGTGCCCCCGGCATCCCGTCCTCGTGGTTTGAGCTTGGGCTTCTCTACTACAGCAAAAATGATTTTGCGAACGCGATTCCCGCGCTTGAGCAAGCAGTGAAGCTCGAGAACGATTATGCGAACGCGCGGTACTTCCTCGGGCTTTCCTATGCCGCCCAGGGCCGCGCCACGGATGCCGTCGCACAGTTCGAAAATCTGGCGACGACAAACCCCAACAACGCCGAAGTCGCGCTCATTCTCAACAACCTCAAGCAAGGCAAAGAGCCCTTCGCTGGGGCTAAGCCGCCAATCACTCCCACCCCGCAGGAGCGCGCCACTGCTCCGCTCCCTTAATAAACTATGCCCCGCTCATTCTTATCCGTCGTTGGCCGCGAAGTGAGGGGCGTCCATCAGGCGGCATACGTCTTAGCGGGTTTTGCATTGTGTTCCCAATTGCTCGCGCTCTTGCGCGATAGGTTGCTCGCGGCCTCCTTTGGCGCCTCGCATACGCTCGATGTGTATTACGCGGCGTTCCGCGTCCCGGACCTGCTCTTTGCAACCGTTGCTTCGCTCCTCTCGCTCTACGCGCTCTTGCCGGTTCTCTCGCGCCTCGAGCGCGGGCATGAAGGGCAGATGGTCTCGTTCCTCGAACAGATCCTCCTTTTCTTTTTTGTGGGCATGGGTATGGTCGCCGCAGTAGCATGGATTTTTGCACCCTGGCTCGCCACATTGATAGCGCCGGGGGTCTCTGGTTCTGGACTTGTCTTGCTCATGCGCATTCTCTTACTCCAACCAATCTTTTTGGGTGCCTCCAATATTCTTGCCTCGCTCACCCAGTTGCGCCACCGTTTCTTTCTCTACTCGCTCTCACCGGTGCTCTACAACCTCGGCATTATATTCGGCGTCGTCGTGCTCTATCCGCACCTGGGGCTCGCGGGCTTAGGCTGGGGCGTCGTGTTGGGCGCACTCCTGCATGCGGGGATACAAGTGCCGGCGTTCTTGGTAGAGAAATCCGAGCGCCTGCCCGCCTCGGCGGTGTGGAAGGATTTGCGTTTCGTTTTGGGGCTCTCGGTGCCGCGCACGCTGGCTTTGGCGGCCAACCAAATATCGCTCATCGCGCTTACCTTTTTTGCCTCACTTCTCTCGACTGGTTCTATTGCCGTTTTAACTTTTGCCTACAATTTACAAGCCGTGCCACTCACCATCATTGGCGTCTCGTATTCGGTCGCGGCCTTCCCAACACTCTCGCGGCTCCATGCGGCAGGGGAGCGCATACAATTTGGGGAATATTTGGAGACGGCGCTCCGGCACATCTTTTTTTGGTGTATACCGGCGACTATCTTCACCATCGTACTGCGCGCGCAATTGGTGCGGGTTATTTTGGGCGCAGGCGCGTTTAGTTGGGCGGCCACACGGCTCACGGCCGCGGCACTCGCGCTCATGGTGATTTCTTTAGCGGCGCAGTCGGCGGCCTTCCTTATTGCGCGGGCCTACTATGCGGCAGGCGATAGCCGCAAACCGCTCTACTGGGGTGTTATTACTGTCGTTGTCTCTATCGCTTCTGCTCTTCTCTTTATTTTCCTCTTTCACGAAAACACTTTTGCGCGTAATTTTTTGGAGTCGCTCTTGCGCGTGAGCGATATCCCCGGCACGACGGTGCTCATGCTTGCTGCGGCGTATGCACTCGGCGCTATGGTGGGGTTTATGGTCGCGATGACTGTTTTCGTGCGCGACTTTGCACTGCCAACTGAGC
Source organism: Candidatus Adlerbacteria bacterium (assembly GCA_903900775.1). Classification (GTDB taxonomy): domain Bacteria; phylum Patescibacteriota; class Minisyncoccia; order Phycocordibacterales; family SBAW01; genus GWA1-54-10. The sequence goes on from CAIUOD010000001.1 coordinate 28,241, forward strand.
GAATAAAAAAACTATGCTTCCAAAGTTTTGCGGCCTCGGTTATTGGTGCGGGCGGCAGTTATTTGGTGCTCGCGGCAACTGGCACCGCCGGCTCGGTCGACACAACACTCGGGCTGATACTGCAAGGGCTTTTGGCGGGAAGCCTGGGGCTCGCTATCACCGGCTTCGTATTGGTCTTGCTTAAAAATCAGGAAATTACCGAGGCCGGTGAGGCATTCCGAAAGCGCTTTACGGCCAAATCTGCCGTGCCCGTCGAGGCCACCGATGTGTCGTCATAACGAGCCAGAAATGCTAAAGTGGGTCGGTGCAGATACGTAATTTCTCCATAATCGCCCATATAGACCACGGCAAGTCGACTTTGGCCGACCGCTTTTTGGAACTGACTGGCACGATAGAAAAACGGAAGATGCGCGAGCAAGTGCTCGACTCGATGGAGCTTGAGCGCGAGCGCGGCATCACGATAAAAATGCAGCCCGTCAGGATGATATATCATCCTGACAATAAAGAAGGGGATGCTTCTTTTCTACTCAACTTGATAGACACACCGGGGCATATCGACTTTGCCTACGAAGTCTCGCGCGCGCTCACGGCCGTCGAGGGTGCGATTCTCTTGGTAGATGCGACCCAGGGTGTACAGGCGCAGACGCTCTCGGTTTTGCGCGCGGCACAAGAGCTCGGGCTCGTGGTGGTGCCGGCGCTCTCGAAGGTCGACTCGCCTCTGGCGCGTGTCGAGGAGGTGCGCGAACAGGTCGCCAAACTGTTGAGTATTGCTCCCGAGGACATTCTTTTGTGCTCGGGCCGAACAGGGGAGGGCGTCGAAGCGCTTCTTGAGGCGGTCATCGAAAAAATTCCACCTCCGACAAATCTCCTTCCACAAAAGTCCTCGGGCCGCCCTTCGGGCTTCCAGACTTTTGCTACAGGAGATTCGTCTCCGCGTGGTCTAATTTTCGACTTTCAATATTCTGATCACCAAGGCGTGATCATTTATTTACGTGTTTTCGAAGGGCATCTTAAAAAAGGCGACGCGCTCGAGTTTGCTGCCGGTGGGCGCGGCTTTAATGCGCTCGAGGTGGGGACCTTTGCGCCGGCGCCTACGGCGCTCCCAGCTGGGCTCGGGGCAGGCGAGATCGGCTATGTGGTCACGGGTGTTAAAGAGCCAGGTTTGGCGCGCATCGGCGACACGGTGCGTGCTCGCGGTTCAAAAACACTACCTTTACCGGGCTTTGCACAGCCGAGCCCGGTGGTGTGGGCGAGCGTCTACCCCGAGAGTCAGGACGGGTTCGTGGCGCTCCGCCAAGCGCTCTCGCGCCTACGCCTCTCGGACTCCTCGCTTTCGTTTGAGGAGGAGTCCTCGGGCATGCTCGGGCGGGGATTCCGCTGCGGATTCCTCGGTATGCTCCATCTCGAGATTGTCACCGAGCGCCTGCGCCGCGAATTTAGCCTCGGGCTAGTCGTCACCACGCCGACCGTTACCTACGAAGTTGAATTAAAAAATGGCGAACGCAAAACGGTCTACAGCCCGGTGCAGTTCCCCGACTACGGCGACATTGCGCACGTCTGGGAGCCGTATGTCGAAGCCGAAATTCTTTTGCCGTCGCAGTATCTTGGCGCGCTTTCAAACCTCCTCTTCGCCCACGAGGCGGCAACCGAGTCGACCGAAAATTTCTCGACCGATCGCGTAAAAGTGCGCGCGGTGATGCCGCTGCGTGAGCTGATGCGCAACTTTTTCGATAAATTAAAAAGCGTCTCTCAAGGTTACGCCTCGGTTTCGTGGAGTCTGCGCGAGCTTCGCTCGGCCGAAGTCGCGCGGCTCGATGTGTTGGTTGCCGAGGAGCCGGTGCCGGCCTTTTGTCGCATCATCGCGGTGCATCGTGCCGAAGAGGAGGCAAAAGCGGCGGTCGAGAAACTCTACACCATTTTACCGCGGCAAATGTTCACCACCAAAATCCAAGGCTTTGCTCTGGGCCGCATCATCTCGTCACGCACGCTCTCGGCTTTGAGCAAAGATGTTACCCAGCACATGTATGGCGGCGACATAACCCGCAAGATGAAACTGCGCGAGAAGCAAAAGAAGGGCAAGAAGAAAATGCGCGAGCGCGGCCGCGTCAACATCCCCGAGGAGGTCTTCCTCAAGATGGTGAAAAGCGACTAGCTTAAAAAAGCAACGAGAAGTAGGCCGCGAGCATGCTCACAATAACGGCGATTGCCAACACCCAGGTGAGGATCCGCAGGTATCGTTGATGATTTTTCCCAAACATATGTTGTACACTAGCATATATGCGCGAGTTTAAAAAGCGCCGCAGTCGTCACGGAGAGTACCTCTATGTAGGGGCGCGCACCCTGGGTGTTGTGGCCCTTTTTATCATCACCATAGCCGCCGCGCGGGCGGCGTGGGGGATGTATGGCAAGCTCGCCGAGGCAACTCAAGGCCAAGAAGAAGCCCAAGGACAACTCGCGACTCTGGAGGGCCAAAAAGCCTCGGTGACCACCTCAATACACGATCTTTCATCTGATCGTGGGCTCGAGTCCCAGGTCCGGGAGCGCTACGACCTCGCGCGCCCCGGGGAGGGCGAGATAGATATTGTCGAAGATTCATCCAGCAGTGCCGTGAGCTCTACACCTCCACCGAGCCCTTGGCACCGCCTCATAAGCGCGCTCTTCGGGTGGTAGTGCCGTGCACTGCGAAGCTCCCGACTAGGGAGCGAAGTAGTGCGGATAGGGAGAATCGAACTCCCGCCCGGTGCTTGGGAAGCACCTGTTCTGCCACTAAACTATATCCGCGTTTGCTCACGCATTATGCTATACTATTGTGCACCTACTAACAACTAATCATCCTGCGGTATGGCAAAAAACGTCACCATTTATTCGACCCCGACCTGTCACTTTTGCCACATGGCAAAAGAGTTCTTCGCGGAGAAAAATATCACCTACACAGCCTATGATGTCGCGGCCGACGCCGATAAACGCGCCGAAATGATGAAATTGACGGGCCAAATGGGCGTGCCGGTCATCGTCATCGACAATCAAGTTTTGGTCGGCTTCGACCGCGAAAAAGTCGCCGCCCAATTGGGGGTTGAGGCGTAGATTCGGCTCTTTTACTTAGATAAAGAAAGCCGCCTGCTACGTAGCAGGCGGCTTTGAGGTGATCTCCTTGTCGGCAATGTCGAGCATTGCCGCGAGACCTGAGATGAGACAGAGCTGTTGAGCCGGGGCGTCGAGATTGTGGCATCCGAGGTCGTGTCCTTCACCTTTACCCCGAGTCCACCAATCCATAGTGTCCAGGCTGCAGGCGTTGCCGACGCAATTAAGGAAGAACGCGCCGTTCTCGCGGAAGTGCGCGCGGAAGTCACCGTAAGGGTTCGGCCCCTTCTGCTTCCTTACCTTAAAGACACCCATGGTGTTCCAGGCTAAGAACATCGCTTCCTCAACTTCTTCGAGTCGGTCGCGGTTTGTGTAGACGCCCTCGACCCAGTCGGCGAGTGCGGGCGATGCGGTACCCCCAAGTGGGGCGGCATGGAATCCACCTTTAATGTCCACAAAGCCTTGGAGCTCTACGAGTTGGAAGCGATTGGGATCCGACGGAGATTCTTCCTTGAGAAAGTCCTTTACGAATTCAGAACAGGAATAGAGGATCCCGAGCAGGATTTCGAAGCTTACCGCGGTAATATCCTGCCTACGGAGCAGCGGCGCCCGGAGTATCAGATATCCGTTTTCGATTCCGGCGGCACTCATTGCCCCGTTGAAACCGAAACCTTGGCGCAGATTTGGTTCCCAGCTCTTAAATCTCCATTGTGCTTGGATATCAGGTATGCCTCGGTGCATAGCTAAGATTCTCGAAAGTTGGTCGACGCATGGCTCCCAGATTGCCACGCGGATAGCGGGCGGATCGCTCCTCTCGAACGAGAAGGAGAACCGCCGCCGTTCGTTCTCGTATTTAAGCACGGTACCGTCTCCTCTTGAGGTTGATCTGCCTGGGATAGTAGGTGAGAAGTATATAAAAGTCAAAAAAATAAACCAGTGCCCTCGGCAGGAATCGAACCCACATCAACCCCTTAGGACGGGGCTGTTCTATCCATTGAACTACGAGGGCTTGCCCGCCTTGGGCCGGGCCTGCGCGCCAGGGCGGCAGTGGATAAACGCTAACACTATTCTGCTAGAATAAAAAGCATGGACGACGACATAGTAGAATTAAAAGCGCAGATGAAGCAGGTGCTCGCGATGACCGAAGACACCAATCACATCGTGCGCGGCATGCGCCGCTCGCAACGCTGGGGCAGATTTCTCCAGGTGCTATGGTGGCTTTTGGTCATAGCCATCTCGGGCGCCGCCTATTATTACTATCTCGCGCCCTATGTCGGTAAATTAGAAGGGCTCTATTCTCAAATCGAAGGTACAACTGGACAAGTCCCCACCTGGAACACCAATCTGCAGCAATTTTTAGACCGGCTCGCGCCGCCGGGGACGGCGGCACCCCATACGCCCTCGGTATAGAAAAACCGATGTCGCCGTGCTAGTATGGGCGAGCGCTTTGATAAAATAGCGCACTGCTCGGGTAGCTCAGTTGGTAGAGCATTTCCCTGAAGAGGAAGGGGTCGCCGGTTCGAGCCCGGCCCCGAGCACACAGAAACTAATTTGATTTGACCTTGAGTTTAGCTTGGCGGCCTTTGTCGAGCTTGGGGAGCCGGATGATGAGCAAGCCGTGCTTCTCGGTCGCTTCGGCCTCTTCAATCTCAACCTCTTGCGGCAAAACGATCGTGCGCGAGAAAGCGCCCCAATATAATTCTTGGAAGAAAAAGTCGCCGCTCGTGCCTTCGGTGTGTTTCTCGCGCTTGCCGCGCAGGGTCACCAAATCGCGGGTGATGGAGACATCGAGATCCTCGGGCTTTACGCCCGCTATCATGGCCTTGATGACGATGTGGGTCGGGGTTTGATAGACATCAACGGCCAATTCGCCTTCGGGTTCGCGCTCTTCTTCGACCGTGTCGCGTCGCTCGCGGGGGAGGGTCGTGGGGAGTGTGGCTTTGGCGCCGTAGGCCGAGCCGCCGGTCTCGAGATCGTCAAAAGCAAAATCGTCCCCGGCGCTTGAGCCGCCAGTGAGCCATTCAAAAAGTGATCGTTTTTCTTTTGCCATGATCTATATTAGCGATAATCTTTACCGGGCTCTTTAATTCTCTCTGCCAAGAGCAGGGTGACGATGATAAAAAGCCACAGTGCGACGAATGTTGCGAACATCACGCCGCCTCCACCCAGTATAAAAAAATTAAAACAAGCATGCAATGTTGCCGCGAGGATAACTCCCCAAAATGCGGCCCAACGTCTCGCGCGCGCAGGCTTATAAAAGGCGAAACCCATGGCAAAACCGACGGTCGCTGAAGCCAAGATGTGCAGAAGCATTGCGCCCATAAAGCGCAGATCGCCGACCAGTACGCTATGGAGCGCGTCGCCCTGATAGAGCGGGGTGAAGAGAAAAAGCGCGTTCTCAAGCGCCGAGAAGCCCAGGGCCGCCGTGACCATATAGATGACGGCGTCCAGTGGCTCGTCGAAGACCTTGGCGCGCAGAGCAACTATGTACGCGGCGCCGAATTTAAAAAGCTCTTCAAGCAATGCCCATACGACAATGAGCCCAAAACCGGCTACATATTGCGCCGCGAACTCTTCGACCGGTAAAACCAATGGCACCGCGAGCATGCCCGCCAGAAAGGTAAAGAAGATATAGCGCTTCGGCTCGGGCTGATATTTGTCCTCCATCAGCCAGAAAAAGAGCCAAACGAAAGCTGGCAACATGCCGCCCAAAAACGCGATTAAAATGACCAGCGCCACGCATTTAGTATACCGCCTCTTTCTCTTTTACACCGGCCAGCGCTCGACCATGAGGAAATCGGTTCGAGCCGGCATGGCATCCCAGATTTCTTCGGTCACGAACGGCATAAAGGGGTGGAGCACTTTTAATGAGTCGGTGAGTATCGAGATGAGCAATTTTTTGCGAGAGGCAACTTCCTCTAGCGTGCCCGTTTTTACTATCGGCTTGCTGTCCTCGAGCAGTGAGCTTGCAAACACATCCCATATGTAGTGATAGATTTTTTCGGCCGCCAGGTAGATGCGATATTCTTCGAGATCGTTGGTGATATCAAATGCAATCGCATCAAACTGTTCGCGATACTCCGCATCGCGCGCGGTATACAGGATGTTCATGTCGGCATCTCCTGCATTCTCCAGCACAAAACGCGCGATGTTCCAGAGTTTGTTGGCAAAGAGTTTATATCCTTTTATTTTCTGCTCATCGAATTTAACATCGCTCCCAATAGCCGAACCCACGACGAGCCCCATGCGCAGGGCGTCGGCGCCGTATTTCTCAATCATGTCGAGCGGGTCGACGCCATTGTTCAGTGATTTGCTGAATTTGCGCCCATCTTTGGCGCGCACGAGCCCGTGTATCATCACTTTTTTAAACGGCACCTGCCCCAGATGGAAGGCGCTCATCAGTATCATGCGCGAGACCCACAGCTGGAGGATTTCGTAGGCCGGCGACATAAACGAGGTGGGGTGGAATTGTTTAAGGTCGGGGGTCTCCTCCGGCCAGCCGAGGGTCGAGAAGGTCCACAATGCGGAAGAGAACCACGTGTCCAACACGTCCGGGTCTTGTTGCCAGTGTTCGCCTTGAGGCGACTCGACGTCGCAATAAGCTTCAGTTTCTTGCGGCCTGCCTTGATCATCAACCGAGCGATACCACACCGGGATGCGATGTCCGAACCATATCTGCCGGCTGATGCACCAGTCGTGCAGATTTTCGATCCAGTGGAAGTACGTCTTGCGGAATCCTTCTTGCGGCATATCAACCGCGCCGCTTTCGACCGCCGCCATCATTAATTTTTTGAGTGTCGTTGTGCTCCCACTTTCGATGCCGGGGATTTCAGAGTGGGGGATGGTGAAGGGCGTGTCCACCGCGATGAACCACTGCTCCATAATTTGCGGCTCGACGATGGCACCCGTGCGCTCCGAGGTGGCGACATTGTGCAGATACTCCTCATCAATTTTTTCTACCAGGCCTTTGCTCGCCAATTTTTCGACAATTTTTTCGCGCGCGTCTGCAATCTTCATGCCCACAAATTCGCCCGCGATGGGTAGGAGCTTGCCGTAGCGGTCGATAATCTGCTCACGGTCGAGTTCGCGGCGGTTGGCGATCTCGAAATCGATTTGCGAATGCCAGGGCGTGATCGTCATAACGCCGGTGCCGAACTCGCGGTCCACACTTTCGTCTTTGATAATCGTCGCGGTGATGGGGCCGTTGATCCACTCGAGCTCGATGGTCTGGCCGTCGGTATATTGTGCGTAGCGGCCATCGTCGGGATGCATCACGACATACTTGTCGCCAAACTTTGTCTCGGGCCGCGAAGTGCCGATAATGAATGGCCCGTATTTGAAGTAATAAAATTTACCTTTCTCTTCCTGGTAGACAATCTCATCGTCCGAGATGGTGGTCTGGCCCTTCGGATCCCAATTGACGATACGGTGGCCGCGATAAATGAGCCCGGCATCATACATCCGCTTAAAGGCCGTCATGACTGCGCGGTTGCGCTTCAGGTCGAGCGTGTAGGCATAGCGCGACCAATCGAGTGAGGCGCCCATCCGGCGCACCTGGCCCAAAATAGTCTCTTCGCTATTTTTGGCAAAGGCATAGACGCGCTTAACTAATTCTTCGCGGCCAAGATCGTGCCGCGTCTTGCCCTCTTCCTTTTGAATATTTTTTTCAACGCGCGCCTGGGTGGAGATGGCGGCCGAGTCGGTGCCGGGGATCCACAGTGCCGCTTTGCCGCGCATGCGCTGAAAGCGCACCACGATGTCTTGGAGCGAATCTTCGTAGGCGTGGCCGGCGTGCAATATGCCGGTCACGTTCGGCGGCGGCAGTACTATCGAAAAATACTCCTTCCGTTCACCGGCTTGCCCCTCGGAGCCTTGGCGCAGTGGGGGTAATTTGTCGGGATTAAAATAGCCGCTCTCCTCCCACCGCTTATAGAGCGCGCTTTCGCAGGCGCCGGGGTTGTAGGGCTTCTTAAATTTCTCCACATCGGCCATAGCGCCCATAATATGTTATTTTACCGCCGAAATCGAGAGCCGGCCGTGCGCACGGATACCTTCCGGGTCGGGGGTGACGGGGGCGAGCGAAAGCTCACGCACGAGCGCGGCAATGGCAATCATCACCGCATTGTCGCCGGTTATAGAGAGTATGGGTAAGCGGATTGCTACATCGGGAAATTCTTTTTCGATGAGCGCCTGGAGCGACTGCCGAATGTGCGTGTTGGCGGCTACGCCGCCGCCGATGACGAAGGTTTGCGCGCCAGTTTGTTCAATCGCGCGGCGCGTTTTGGCGACGAGAACATCGGTCACGGCGTCTTCGAATTCACGGGCAAAGGCCGCACGTTCATCATCAGATAATTTCTCGAGGCCTCCCAAGTCGCGCAGGGCGTAGAGCGCCGCGGTCTTGAGGCCCGAGAACGACATGTCGCAGTCTTTAGTTTGAATCATTGGGCGCGGTAATTTCGCGGCGGGAATAGCTTTTTCTCGCTGCAGGTCATCAAGGGGATGCTCGAAACCGCTATTCCCGCCGCTCGCCCTCGGCGAGTTTTCTGTTTCGCTCGCACGAGCTAGATTTGCTAGCTTCGAAATCTCTGGCCCGCCGGGGTAGGGGAGGCCGAGCATACGCGCGACTTTATCGAAGCATTCGCCCACCGCGTCGTCTAGCGTCTGGCCGACGAGTTCATATTCAAGCCAATCTTTCATCACCACAAACTCGCTGTGGCCGCCCGAGATAAGCAGGGCCAAGACCGGCAGGGAGACATTTTCTAAAGTGCCATGCCTGCCTGCGTTGGCGGGCGGCCCATCAAAAGAAACTAAAGAAGAAAGTAGGTGGCCCTCAAGATGGTTGGTGGGGATGAGTGGCAACTTTTGCTCGCGGGCGACCCGCTTGGCAAACTCGATGCCCGTCCACAGCGCGGGCTCGAGCCCGGGGCCGTGGGTGACCGCGATAGCATTTACTTTTTCATTGGCAAACTGCCGGTAGAGTATGGGTAGATTTTTTTCATGTTCGCGCTTGGCTAGGTTGGGATACACGCCGCCATATTCGGCATGGAGCGCGGCCTGCGAGTGGAGCGCCGCGTCGAGCACCTCAAATTCAAACGCTTGCGCCCCTATTTTTTCTGCCTCGACGAGCGCAATGCCCGTCTCGTCGCAGGAGGTCTCAATGGCTAAAATTTTCATAATAAGAAGTATCCCAACCCTACAATAAATTGGCACATATTAAAAGCAGAAAGGGCGACGTCTTGCGACGTCGCCCTATTTTCGACGACTCTTTCTGACCAGCCAGGAAAAAATCGCGATGGCGACGACTGCCACCGCGAAGATTTTTATGGCCGTCCAGTCTGCATCAGGCCAATTCGCACTCATTTTCGTACACCTCGTGTTATGGGTTGGGGAATCCCAGCCCTGCATTCAAAAACTATTGTACACCCTATATCAAGTTTGTCAAGTGTTTATGTCAACTCCCCAAAAAAACAGCTCAACGGAGCCGTGTAGCGAAAAACGAGTGGCTTACCAAACGGTGCGCGGTGCAGGATTCGGACCTGCGACCCTTCCCACGTCAAGGGAATGCTCTACCAACTGAGCTAACCGCGCGGCAAATAAACCTTACACCCGCTCGTGACGAAATTCAACGTACGAGTAGATGACCGTCGTGAGAATTGTTATGCCCAAAGGGAAGATAATCAGCGCGAAGAGGAGGCTCGGCGCGAAGGCGGCCGCGAGGCAGCACAGCGCGCAGAAGTAGATGAGCCACGAACCCAGAATGTGCGTCTTGCGCCAGACCTCGTCGCTCGCGAGCGTCCATGGCGTACGAATGCCGACAAAGAAGTTACGCTCCGAATTTTTCGTCACCGCGGCAATGGCGGCCAAAAGCACGGCGAGCGCCGGGGCCAAAGCCTGTGCCAGATTAAAGTGATGCCCGAGCGCTGTCAGCATAATGAGCACGAATTCGTAGAGAAAGAACGCCTGCAGGGTGAGAAAGAGCGCGTTGTAGCCCGAGCGGAATTTCTCCAGGTTGTCTTGGAGAGGCTCCATGAAGGGGATCGCTGCCCACAGGAGGAAGAGCATTGCCATCACGAACGGCGAGAGAAAGAGAGCCCAGAATTTTGGTAGCATACCGTCGACCACGCCCTCGGCGTTCCAATGCGAAGGCAATTGTGCGGGGAGGGTGGGATAAAAATGGGCGCTCGCGACAAACGCAACGGCCAAGCACAGGATCATCGTTATGCCGGTCGTTCGCGTACTCATGTTGTGGGTAAGTATTTCATACTCTGTTAATTTTTGCGAATTCGGCCAAAAGATGATATTTTAGCCTCCTGGAGAGGTGGCTTCTTGAAGTATGCTCGCCAGATGGAGAGGTGGCTGAGTGGTCGAAGGCACCGGTTTCGAAAACCGGCATCCGGGAAACTGGATCGAGAGTTCGAATCTCTCCCTCTCCGCCCGTAGTCTTTTTTATCGGTAGTATGCCGAGCCCTTATTCCCCAACGTTTTTACAGAACGTATTTTTATTATGTCCAGTTTTTTCGGTTCGAATCCCTGAGCTATTTTCGAGGGTGCAGAGATTCGAACCGTCAACGATCTTCCATCAGGATATCTTCCCAATCTCCGTTAGCATTTTTTCGCCTATTTATTACCTCCGGCGGGAAGCGGGTCCATTTGCCTCTCGTAGTGCTGACCATTCGTTTGATAACCATTTGATCTGATTCCCCCGATTGAGTGGGCTGAGAACTACCCTCGCTTTTTGCCATTCTTTCCATTTCCTTTATTTTATCCGAGAATTCTTTTCCAATAGGGCTCTGCGGCTGCGGCGAGGGAGTTTTCCGTTCTCGCCATTTTGGGGACATATACTTATCCCAAAGCCGCGTAACCAAAAAGGAAGTGTCATGCGGCGGTGAGTGGGCAAAGACGTATACCCCTCTGGCTTTGGTCTCTTGCGAAAGAGTGGAGTAGTGAGCATCGAGCCTGGCAAAGTCCGCTTTCAGCTCTTCTCCTGAAATAAAGCTCTGATCATCACGCAGGAACAATGGCGCAAGCAGTTTATGCAATCGGTCATTCGACGTGAACACCATGCAAAAAGGCAAGTAGTATAGATACGCGACGTCTATCTTATGGCTCGGTCTCCCTCGGCCTATCAAGTCCGCGCCGATACCGAACATGAAGACGAGATCGACGCTTAGTACGTGCGTTAAGTAGGGCGCAAATTTTCTCAGGGGAGGGCGGCCTGCTGCGTGCCATCGCGCAAGTATTTCTTCTTGATACTTTGGAGTAACGCCGATGGACCCGAGTCCCGCGATGAGAATCTGTTCCTGGTCTGGATTATCTATAAATCTATCCACCATCGCCTTTACTTCCTCCATCGTTTTTGGTTTCGGATGACCCGCGAATCGTATTTGGTAGTGGGTGTATATTTCCTCAAGATCTAGGTGGCTCAATGCTTCTCGCCAACGTTTTGCATGGGACCGCTCCAATTCTAAAAATTGATGATCCCGCCACCGCATCAGTGCTTGTTCTTCCGGAGAATCTTCAAAGAAAGCACCTGTCTGTCCGCCTAATTCGACAAACCTCCCGCCACCAATGTGCGGCCGCCCATATTTCATATCGATTTTCCCTTTCCCCGATAACTCTCCTTCCAACAACGCGTGGTGGTGTACATTTGCTTTCGAATTTAGATCCGGCGTCCTGTACGCGAGACTGCCTACAATGTTTTCAGGAGTGCGTCCTGACCGCGCCTTCTTCTCCAAATCGGCGAGCGTCTCAACGAAAAAGAGGGGAGTAATATTTGTGAGAAAAAACTGGTCAAGCCAGACCGATTCGTCTGGGTTCAGGCTCTCGAGTACCGATTTATCAAAGATAATGACTGGTCCCACATACGGCAGTTTACGTGCCCGTGCGCTTTCGGCAACTACTCCACCGTCACCACCCCACCCATAACCTTTAACTTCGATCTGAAACATCCCATCAACTCACGCTTCTCCTGGTTAGTACCCTCCTTGAGGATATATTTGGCGTAGGTTTTGATATCCACCTCGTCGTGCTTAGCGCTCGGGTCAGAAAGACCGAGCACCGTACGTTGGAACTTATTGTGGCGTTTTAACTCGTCCTCAAATTTCATCTCCACTCGCAACTGATTGAGGTCTATCTGGTCAATTATTTTAAGCAGTTGCTCAACCAAATCATCCTCGCGCAGATAGGTATTGCCTTTGCATTGTCGGTCTCGTGTGCGGCCGCAGCCGTAGTAGACGTATCGCGCTGTAGTGCCGTCTTTACGCTCCTTGTACTTCTCCTCGGCACTGATACATGAGCCGCATTTACCGCAGAGCATAAGCTTGGTGAAGGCGAACTCATGGCTCTCGCGTTGTATATTGCCGCGCTTCAACTGCGCCTGTACTTTATCGAACATCTCTTTAGTCACGAGCGTCTCGTGCTTGCCTTGATACCAGTTGCCGCTCTTCTTGGGATATTCAAATACTCCATAGTAGAAAGGGTTTGAGAGGATGCGGTACATATTACCGAGTGCTAGCGGCTTGTTACCCGCCGTCTGGAAATTAATCTCAAATCGAAGCCAGTGATACAGCTTTGGTCCCGACCATTGTTCATACGCGACTTTTTCGTACATTTTGCGGATAACCGGGCCGCGCAGGGGATCGACAATTACTTGGCACCTCCTGTCCAACCGCCGCTCGTTGATGTATCCGGTCAGCGTACTTCCGGGGCGGTAGCCCATTTCGCAACGGGTACGCATGCCACGCCGCACGTTCACACCACGATTGTCGTTTTCAAGCTTTGCCTGCGAGCCGAGAATCATCAGCAAGAATTTTTCATTCGGATTGTTCCGGAAGGTTTGGCTATACGTGCGGATTTCCTGTAACGCGCCGTTGTCCATAAGGTCGACGATTCTACCAAGGTCGCCGGCGTTCCTGCTAATGCGATCCGGTGCCCAGGTGAGTATCGCGTTGTACTTGCCACCCCGTATCTCCTCGACAATTTCATTAAAGACAGGTCGTTGCCCGGTTTCCTTCGCCGAGTGCGATTCACGCTTCATGGATACGATCTCCAGCCCTTCGCGCTCGGCTAATTGGAGCATCTCCTTGATCTGCGAGTCGATAGAGAGGATCTGCCGCTCCTCCGACTCGGTACTTTTGCGGGCATAAAGGCAGAAGCGCAAGGGGATTACCTTCTTCTCCGCGCGCCCTATTTGGCCTCCGGGCAGGCCTGTTTGGGTTGCTATTTCCATACCCTAATCAATGACGCCAAGCCCCTAAGGAGTCCAGCACTTCGCTGAGGTCTTGGAGTTGGTAACTGTGGCTTCAAAAAGCCGAAAAAAGTGCTACAGTAAGGCCACAATTATGCAACAAAAGGAGGCGAGAGCGAGGATTAAAATCAATAAACTCCTTGAAGCTTCAGGGTGGCGATTTGAAGCGGACAAAGAAGGCCCAATAAATATTCAACTTGAGCCGGGGGTAATAATGTCTGAACTTGGTGAAGACTTCGAGCATACTTCAAAAGGCTATATTGATTTTTTACTATTAGACAAAGACGGCCGCGCTCTTGTAGTAGTAGAGGCAAAAAAAGAATCCATAGATCCGCTTTCAGCCAAAGAACAGGCCCGGAACTATGCGAGGAACGTAGGGGCTCGTTTTGTGATTCTTTCAAACGGCAATATCCACTATCTTTGGGATACCAAACACGGCAATCCGGATATCATTTCGCGCTTTCCCACACAGAATTCAATTACTCAATACGAAAAATATGCTCCGAATCCCGCCGAGCTTGCACAAACCGTTGTCGATGAAAACTATATTGTCTCTACACAAATCCCAACGTTTGCGACAGATCCATTATTTCAAAATGCGGCAACAAGAGGCGAATTCTTAAAAAATAATAAACTAAAACAGCTTCGACCTTACCAAATACAAGCAATCAAAGCACTCCAGGAATCAGCGAAAGAAGGGAGGCAAAGATTTTTGTTTGAGATGGCGACGGGAACAGGCAAAACTCTTATTTCCGCTGCAGTTATAAAATTATTTCTTAAATCTGGTAATGCGCGCCGAGTCCTCTTCCTTGTTGACCGTCTTGAGCTTGAAGACCAAGCGCAAAAGGCGTTCATTCAGTATCTAGGCCATGATTTCCGAAGTGTTATATACAAAGACAGTCGTGATTCGTGGGCAAATGCCAGTATCGTCGTTTCCACGATTCAAACTTTTCTCGCCGGTGATCGCTATAAAAAAGAATTTTCGCCAACAGATTTTGAACTAGTTATTTCAGATGAAGCTCACCGTTCTATCGGGGGTAATAGCCGTGCCGTTTTTGAATACTTTGTCGGCTACAAACTCGGACTTACAGCCACACCAAAAAATTATTTGAGAGGATTTGACGCCGAGGGAGCAGACTCTCAGAGAGAATATGAGCGGCGACTTTTGATTGACACTTACAAAACATTTGGATGCGAACCCGGGAACCCTACTTTCTCCTATGACTTAGAGCAAGGTGCGAAAGAAGGTTATCTTATTAAACCCACTCTCGTTGATGCGCGAACCGAAATCACCACGGAACTTTTGTCGGAAAAAGGGTATGCGGTCCATACGCTAACGGAAAGTGGCGAAACTATCGACGAAACCTTTAATGAGCGTCACTTCGAGCACAAAATCTTCAATGAAGAGACCAACGTCGCCATGTGTAAGGCGCTTATAGATAACGGCCTCTATGATCCTGTGGCCAAACAGCTCGGTGTGGATCTTTTCGGAAAGACCATTGTATTCGCTGTATCCCAAAAACATGCCGCTCGACTGACAAATATTCTCAACAAGATCGCTTTTCAAAAATGGCCTCAACAATACAGCGAATCAAATTTCTCTATGCAAGTCTCTTCGCAAGTGGCAAGCGCTCAGCAGATGACCATTAACTTCGCTAACAACCGTCTTGGCGGCCAAACGAGCAATCCGGAAGGGTATGATTCAAGCAAAACTCGCGTTGCTGTCACGGTTGGCATGATGACTACCGGCTACGACTGCCAAGACTTGCTTAACATAGCGCTTATGCGTCCAGTTTTTTCTCCAACTGATTTTGTCCAGATAAAAGGGCGTGGAACCAGAAAGTGGCAGTTTGAATTTAACGATTATAAAAATGATCCTATCGTTGAACCGAAAGAAAAGTTCAAGTTTTTCGACTTCTTTGCTACTTGTGAATATTTTGAGAAAGATTTTGATTATGACGAAAAAATAAAACTCCCACCAATTGGTGGGGGTGTAACTACGGATCCACCCGGCCCTGGAGGTGGTGGTCCAGGTACCGGCGGTCCTGGTGATCCGCCGCCAGTCGGATTAAAAGGTCCGATTGACCTCGCCACTTCAGATGAAATAGCCACTATTTCCGAGACGCCCGATGGTGTAATTATGCGTATTGATCGCGAGGGCTTCAAGCGGGCAGTGGAGGAAGACGTGCTCGGCAATGAGACTCTCAAAAACATGTGGAATAATGGTGATACCGAAGAAGCCGAAGATTTTGCGAAGAAGAATATTTTTGATAAGCCAAAATACTTCCTCAACCTCGATAAGATCAAAAAGATTTTCGGCGTGGACCGCAGGATTACCGTAAAAGAATTTCTAGAAGTGGCCTTTGGTGAAAAGGAGACTTTTGAAATGAAAGATAACCTTCTGGAATCGGAATGGGAAAAGTTTATGGAGGTAAATCCGGTCGATCAGGCACACTATCAGCCCGCGAAAAATTATTTTAAGGCTTATATTGTAGACGAAGAAGTGCGGGATATAGTTAAGCGCAACCAGCCAGCAGACTTCTATCATTGCGCTTCCTTTGATTTTGAGGATTACCAGAAACTTAACGGCTATAAGACCATAGTCCCGCAATACATTCGCGACTATGCCTACCACCTAACTAATCTATAGAACCATGAATGCAGATACAAAAAGACATATAGATTCCGCACGCCAGGTGCTTGTTGGAGTGGTACCAAACCCCACTTCGCAAATCGACCAGATTACCAACGCGCTTATCTATAAATTCATGGACGATATGGATCAGGCGGCTATCAGAGCCGGGGGATCCCCATCTTTTTTTGTAGACGATTTAGAACCATATGCATGGACGCGCCTCATGGACCCGCGTATGGGTAATCAAGAGCGCATGAACCTCTACGGGGAGGCGTTGATTAAGTTCTCGCAAGCCAAGCAGCTCCCAGAGCTTTTTCGAGGTATTTTCAAATCCGCTTTTTTACCTTATCGCTCGCCCGAGACTCTTGGCCTCTTTCTTAAAGAAATTGACTATTTTGATTACTCTCATCCGGAAGAGCTCGGCAATGCCTATGAGTATCTGCTTTCCATAATGTCATCCCAGGGCGACGCCGGGCAATTCCGTACCCCGCGCCATATTATCGACTTCATTGTTGATGTAGTTAATCCAACTAAGGACGACAAAGTGCTCGATCCTGCTTGTGGGACGGGTGGTTTCTTGGCGAGCTCATACAAGCACATTCTTGAACAACACGATGGTAAGGACGATCCTAAAAAGAAAGAAAAGCCGCTTACACCTGATGAGCGCA
The DNA here is from genome assembly GCA_903900775.1 of Candidatus Adlerbacteria bacterium. Taxonomy (GTDB): domain Bacteria; phylum Patescibacteriota; class Minisyncoccia; order Phycocordibacterales; family SBAW01; genus GWA1-54-10. Next base: position 44,871 of record CAIUOD010000001.1, read on the forward strand.
AGAAATTGATGGCCAACTTTGAGGGCTATGACATTGACCCAACCATGGTGCGCATCGCGCAGGTCAATATGTATTTGCATCAATTCAAAAATCCAAAGATATTCCAATATGACTCGCTTTCGAACGAAGAGCGCTGGAATGATAAGTTCGATGTCGTGCTCGCTAATCCGCCGTTTATGTCTCCAAAGGGGGGAATCAGGCCGCACAATAAATTCAGCATTCCTTCCAGTCGCAGTGAAGTATTGTTCGTGGACTATATTATGAACCACCTGCGCCCAAAAGGACGCGCCGGTGTTATCGTTCCCGAAGGGATTATTTTTCAGTCGGGCACCGCTCATAAACAACTTCGCAAGAATCTCGTAGAGGACGGACTTTATGCAGTAGTCAGCTTACCGTCTGGAGTATTTGCACCATATAGCGGAGTAAAAACGAGCATTTTGCTTTTTAATAATGAACTGGCAAAACAGAACCAAGAAATTTTGTTTGTAAAAGTGGAACAAGACGGTTTTGACCTTGGGGCAACCAAGAGACCGATCAGCAAGAACGATTTGCCAATAGCTCTGGAGATTTTGAACAAATGGAACACGGGCGAAAAGCTCGAAAACAAGCTGGCGACGTATGTGGAGAAAACCAAAATTGCTGAGAGCGGCGACTACAATCTTTCCGGTGATCGCTATCGCGTAGCGACCGATTATTCCAATGCCAAATGGCCGATGGTTAAGTTGGGTGAAGTCTCACAATTTATTCGCGGGATAACTTTTTCTGCAAAAGATCACGCGACAGATGAAGAAAATTTCGTACTAGTTGCTACGACAAAAGCGGCACAGGCTGACGGTATTCATTTTGACGATTTGGTAAAAATAAAGCCAAGTATGGTCAGAAAAGAGGAAGCCTATTTAAGATCGGAAGACATTCTTATTTCAGTAGCTAATAGTGCGAATTTGTTAGGCAGAAAGACATTTGTAAAAGAACTTCCAAATGCTCAAAAATATTCTTTTGGTGCTTTTATGGGATTACTACGACCCAATAGAGAAAAAATACTACCGAGATATTTAGATACATTTCTTGATTCTGATGAATACAAAGAATTTTGTTTATCACGAGCAAACACCACAACGAATATATCTAATTTGAACTGGTCTGATTTACAAACTTTCAAAATTCCTCTCCCGCCTCTTGAAGTCCAAGAGCAAATCGTAGCGGAATTAAATGGATACGCAGGAATCATCGCCGGAGCCGAACAAATCACCCAGAACTGGAAACCTAAAATCGACATCGACCCCGAGTGGGAGAAGTTGAAGTTGCCAGAAATTTCAGAAAACCAAGATAACAAGAGAAAGCCGGTAACAAAATCCGACCGTTCCGCAGGAAAATATCCTTATTATGGTGCATCTGGAATTGTCGATTATGTTGAAGATTATATTTTTGATGGTGACTTCTTGCTAATATCCGAAGATGGTGCGAATTTATTGGCACGAAGTACTGACATTGCTTTTTCTATATCTGGCAAAAATTGGGTCAATAATCATGCTCATATTTTGAAATTCAGAAATCCAAAGACGCAAAAATTTGTCGAAACATACATCAATCAAATCGATATCAGCGAATTTGTTACAGGAATGGCACAGCCGAAGCTTAATCAACAAGCACTGAATACAATTGAAATTCCTCTTCCGCCTCTCGTCATCCAAAAGCAAATCGTAGATAGAATCGAAGCCGAGCGCTCCCTCGTCGAATCCGCCAAAAAACTGATTGAAATCTACGAACAAAAAACCAAAGAGACGATCGCCAAACTTTGGGAGGAATAGATATGCATGAAGATGATCAAGAAATTTTCAACTATTTGCCTATTCGCCGAGACACTTCTGAAAACGATTATATAAATCATCTCAGGCAAGCTTTTTCTACTTTGGGCGGAGGCGAAGCTGAAGCGCGCCCGTTTGCTGTGATGCCATTTCATTTGCTTTTTATGTTGTCTGCGCAATATAAAATGTTGCAAATAGCATCGGCATATAAACAAGCAACAGACCTATTTTTTACCGGAGTCGGTGGACGAAATAAAGAGCAATTGCTATCAGAGCAAAGATCGGTATTTGATATGGCTTTAATAAACGAGAGAACCATCCCGGATATTTTTCAGCTTGTGGAAGTAGATCCTAAAGTCATAAAGAAATTCAAAGAATTAGTGAATGAAAGAAATGAAACTCTGGCCCATGCTAAGGGAGGGATAGAACAGAATTTGGAGAAGAAACTCTCTGGATACGTCTCTGTATTGGAATCAATCCAAAAAAGTTGCGTCCAAATATGTCAAAATCTAGCTGAAGAATGGATAGCAGAAGTTAAGAATGGTGACGATGTCGGAGAATCTATCGAGTCATATCTCCTCGATTCTCGATTCAGTCCGCGTGATTTTGGCGATGTTATGGAAACCTTTCTCCATACTAAGCAGCTCGATTTTGAACAATGGGAGCAAATTGTAAATAAGGGTTTAGTATTGGCATACGATCAAACAATTTTTGAATTAAAATATATTGAAACAATTGATGGTTTTGATCGAAAGAAAAAGGCAAAAGCAACAAATATTTTGCAAGACATAGGTGAGAGTTCTGTTCTGTCGATTGAAGAAGCTCGAGATTTGGGATTAATATAATAATTATGGACGAGGAGCTTTTTGAGCTAGCAAAGGAGGACGATTTCACACTTTGCTAAATCATAGTAAGATGTCGTCATATGTCTTCGGGTATCTCCATATTCTTGCCCAACGGCGACCCCAACGGCGTTAAGGTTGTTGGGATCAATGGTTGGAACGGGAAAGCTCTCATAATCCCTCGCGCAAATCTCAAAGAAGTTGGTGATCGCCCTGAAGTAAATGCCCCTGCCATATATTTTCTTTTTGGCGAAGGAGAGGACCCGTCTCGCCATCATGTGTACATTGGAGAATCTGAGAATGGATTTAAAAGACTTCTTAACCACGCGGATAATAAAGATTTTTGGAACATCGCTTTGGTCTTTACCGGTATTGATCTTGATCGAGCAGATGTGAAGTTCTTGGAGAATCAGTCGATACGTCTCGCGAAGGAGATTGACCGATATGAGATTGAGAATCAGGTCGAACCACTCGAGAATCGCCTGACCGAAATAAAACGTGCCGCAAACGATGAATATTTCGAAAAAATACAATTTATTATGGCGCTCTTTGGTCTCTCATTATTCGAGAAGATTCCGGAACAGCACGATGCTATCGAACTGTATTATTTTAAAACCCGCAGCGGGGCGGAGGGTAGGGGTACGCTTCTGCCAAGCGGGGAATTTATTGTGTATGCGGGCTCGACTGCGGTTGTACATGAAGCCCCGCATTTTATCGGAAGCGGACTTGCCCTGCGCAATAGACTGGTGGCTGCCGGTGTGTTGGTCCACAAAGGAGACGATGAGTATGTCTTTACAAAGGATTATATTTTTACCACCCCAACGGCTGCGGCAGGGGCAATACGCGGTAGCTCACTGAATGGGTGGGACGCATGGAAAGATGCACAAGGACGAACGCTCGATGAGAACAAGAGGAAATAATTTTATGGACGAGGAACTTTTTGAACTGGCGAAAGAAAACGACCTAACACTCGATGAGGCCCAGGAGGTGCAGGATTTAGCTGATGAATGGGGTGTCGATTTAGAAGACGCTCTGGAGCTTTGGCAGAACATATAACGAACCCATACATCATTCTTTAACCCTATCCATCTCCATCCCGGTAATCACATTCAAGCAGTAGTCCGTCCAGATATTTCTTTAGGCGTGGATCGTCTTTGGTGGGGTAGAAGAGCAGGGAGCGTATGCTCGGAGCCATAATCTCGTATCCTGCCATCTGTGGTATGAGCGGCTTCTGTGGGGAAGTCCCGTTCTCTCCGTCATAAACTATGATATCTTTTTTTTCGAACACCTCAAGAAAGTGATGCGCCATAGACCAGTGTTCTTCTCCGTAAAACATCGGGCTCACCAAATCTGTATCTTGCTGCCCCCACACCTTAAGTAGGTACTCCCGCTGCCAGAGGCCCCGGCCCACTTTTTCTCGCAGTGCTTTGAGGGATTTTCGTGTCGGGTACTTGCCCGGCCAGAGACACTTGCCGCTGTTGTCGATGAGCGGATAAGCGCGAAACAGGCCTACCTGTTTGCGACTCATAATCTCGTGCCGGAGACGCATAACGAGAAAGTCCGGCTTCTTGTAATCGGATGACATCGACAACAGGTTCCCAAGAACGACGGTGCGCGTTTTTTCAGTACC
>CAIUOD010000002.1 GCA_903900775.1 Candidatus Adlerbacteria bacterium
ATTCTTGAATATGCTCTTGGCTTGGGAGCGTTTGCCGGGGTCATCGCCGGCAGTAAAGAGGATAATACCCGCCCAGGCAAAGAGCGCGGCCGAGATAGGCATGGCGAGCACAATCAGATAGTTGATGATGCGTTGGATGAGCGCAGTGAGATCACAGAGATTACACTCGGTGGCGACCAGATAGTTACTACCGGGCACGGCCCCGCAGGGCACGAGGCCGCTCGAGGCTGTATGGCCTTGGACTTGCGTGGCTTGGGCCAGAACGAGTGCTGAAGGGAGAAAGAGCGGAAGGATGAGAAAGACGAAAGCGAAGAAGATTAACAAGGAAGGGCGGGGGCGCATGACACTATCATACCCTTAAATTTAAGGGCAACTGACAAGATCCAAAAGACGCGGTAGAATAGTCTCGCGCGTCGGTGGCAGAGTGGTCAATTGCAATTGGCTGTAAACCAATCGCCCTTGCGGCTACGTAGGTTCGAATCCTACCCGGCGCACATACCTATAACAAAAACTCCCCACGAGGGGAGTTTTTGTTTACGCGCGACAAGAATCGAGTGTGGTACTGGTGTCAACTTTCGAAGTCGACTTCAAAAGAGAACATGCCCATACCGCACGCGCCACGCAGGACTCCCACTTGAGGAGTTTGTACATCAACATCGGTCGAGCCCGTTGCCGGGAGGACGGTGCTGTAGTTGAGGCTCGGGATGCGAATCGAGGACGAGCAGTCGAACGCGCCACTGGTGTTGAATCGCAAGACGGTCGGGACACCCGCTTTGGCGATGCTTTTTTGCGGATGGTAGCCACCCTTGGCGGATATTTCGACTATCTGTTTCCCGTCTACAACGCTTACGTTATGAGCCGGAGCCTCGGCCGCGCCACTCCCCGCCCCAGCCCCCGCCGAATTGATCCCCGAGAAGAGAATCGCCGCGCCGATGAGCGCCCCGGCAGCGACTATGGCAATAGCATTTGATTTCATATCGGGTTGGTTAGAAACTGAATAATGGCTGGATGAGTCCCGCAACCACGAGGGCGTCCATCAGGTTATAGAACGCAAAGAGTATGACGATGAGCCCTGCCGTCTTGAAGAAGACGCCCGCGTAGGAACTCTTTTGGATGCTGAACGAGCTGAAGCTCACCAGACTGAGGACGGGGAGCGTGCCTAATGCGAACGAACCCATCGTGAACGCACCGGCGAGGAAACTACCCGCCCCAAGCGTCACTATCTGCATCGACTGCGTGAATCCGCACGGGAGGAAGAATGTCGCCACCCCAACCAGAAACGGCGTGAACGTGTGGTTGAGTTTTGATGCACCGTAGGCGTGCCGCGCCAAGAACTTCGGCATCGAGGGCTGCAGGCGTTTCGACCAATGGAAGACATCGAGTAAGTTGATTCCCAGTATCAGCATCACGATTGCAATCACAATGCTAAGTGTGAGCGACGCGCTCGCGTTCAGCGTGAATGCGGAACCAATAGCTCCGATGACGCCACCGAGCACGAAGAATGACAGCAGGCGCCCTAGGTGGAAGAGTATCTGCGGTTTTACCCGGTCGCCTTCTTTGGCGAAGGTTGCCGACATAGACAGCACGAGGCCGCCGACCACCGCCATGCAAGTCGAGAGCGACGCAACAATACCGACTACAAACGCCGTACCGTAGGAGACATTACCGCCGATCAGATTCACGAGTCCGAGTTTTTGCAGGAGCACAAACCCAACCGCAAACGCTAAAGCTATCGGTATGGCGAACTTGAAGTCGGCCCAATTTTTGGGGTGTGCTTGCTTTTCGACCGACACGGTATATCCGTGTGTATGTAGTCTTTCAGTCAGCGCGGCCGCGACTTCCTTCGGCGTTTTGTCGGTAAAGTCGCCCGCCACTTCTATGGTGTGATGTTTGAGACTGGATCGCGCGCGGGTTATGTAGGGGAGCTCTTGCGCCTCCGACTCGGTCAGGAGCGTGCAGGCGCGACAGTGCATCCCCTTGATGTGTAAGGTAAGTGTTTGAGTGTGCATGGTTAGAGGGACTTAGCTTTTATGCGGAGTGAGTTGCCAACCACCGAGACGCTTGAGAACGCCATCGCGAGCCCAGCGAATGCGGGGTTTAAGAGCCAGCCGAATATTGGGTAGAAGAGCCCCCCGGCGAGCGGTATGCCCACCGCGTTGTAGGCAAAGGCCCAGAAGAGGTTTTGCTTGATGCCACGCATCGTTATCTTTGAGAGCGAGATAGCCTTGACCAGCTTCGAGATATCGCCGCCGAGCAGAGTTATTCCTGCAGTTTCAATAGCGACATCGGTCCCGGTCGACATCGCGATGCCGACGTCTGCTTGAGCCAGCGCGGGGGCGTCGTTGACACCGTCGCCCGCCATGGCGACTATCCGCCCCTCTGCCTGTAGTTTTTTAATTGCGTTGAGCTTGTCCTCGGGTAGCACTTCGGCAACCACCTCGTCGATGCCGACCTGCTCGGCGATATACGCGGCGGTGTTCTTGTCGTCGCCGGTGAGCATGACCACCTTGATGCCGAGCGCGTGGAGGCGCGTTATTGATTCCTTCGCATTTTCTTTCAACGTGTCGGCAACCATCACTCGGGCGAGTATCGTATCTTTAGTTGCCAGAAACACGGGGGTGTTGCCTGCTCGCGTTTCTTTCTCAAGTGCCTGCACATCAACCATGAGGTGCAAGTCCTCCATAAGCTTTGCACTGCCTGCGAAGTATTCGACTCCTTCGACAGAGCCCTTGAGCCCTCTGCCTTTGAGCACCTCGAAGGCCGCCACAGCCGGGAGGGCTACTCCCTGCTCTTCTGCATGCGAGACGATGGCGTGTACGATGGGATGTTCGGATTTCTTCTCTAGTGCGGCCAGGATTGCCATAACTGCGCCATCACTTTTTTCGGAAGAGTTTTTTATTGATGCGACTTCGGGTTTACCCTTTGTCAACGTGCCGGTCTTGTCGAGCACTACCGTATTCACGGTATAGAGCTTCTGTAGCGTCGCGGCGTCTTTTATCAGGATGCCTTCTTTTGCTCCTTTGCCGACGCCGACAATGATCGCGGTCGGTGTGGCGAGCCCCAGCGCGCACGGGCACGCAATGACGAGGATGCTGACAAACGACACGAGGCCCATAGAGAGCGCTTGCGCAAAGCCGAGATAGGAAGTGCCGATGAGGAGCCATCCGCCGAGCGAAGCGACGGCCAGAGCCAGCACCACGGGGACAAAGATGCTTGAGATTTTGTCCGCGAGCGCTTGTATCGGCGCCCGACTACCCTGCGCTTCTTCAACCATTTTGATGATGTGCGCGAGCAACGTTTCAGACCCAATCTTAGTCGCTGTGAAGCTGAAGGAGCCCGTCGTGTTGAGCGTGCCGCCAACGACGCTGTTGCCAACGACTTTCTGGACCGGCATCGGCTCGCCGGTGATCATTGCTTCGTCGACATAGGACGACCCTTCGGTGATGACGCCGTCCAGCGGGATTCTCCCGGCTGGTTTGACGACAATGGTATCGCCGCGAACAATCTGCTCCACTGGCGTCTCGATTTCTTTCCCATCTCGGATAACCAGAGCCGTCTTGGCCTGCAGGTTTAGCAATTTTTCTATGGCGTCGCCAGTCTTTAGTTTTGAGCGTGCTTCGAGATACTTACCAAGCGAGATGGATGCTATCACCACGATGGCAACGTCAAAGTAGGTGGCAGTAACGTTGATGTAAGTTTTGAGTGGTCCAGCAAACACTGTTACGACGACGCTATAGAGATAAGCGGCCGAGGTGCCGATACCGATGAGCGTGTCCATATTGGCCGCGCCGTATCGTACAAAGCGGTAGACTCCCTGCAGATATGGTTTGCCGACGACGAGGAGCATGTAGGTTGCCATGAGCATGAGGATTAGTTGTGGCACTATGCCGAAGATCATGGCAAACGCCGCTATGGCCGCAAGTGGCAATGCCACCATGAGCTGGTGCTTCATCGCCACCAATTCATCGAGCTTCTCTTTTTTTGATTGGCCGAGTCCAAGATGCGCCGTGTGTTCGCTCGTCGACATACCCATTTCTTCTGCAGTTGGCAACACTAAGGAGTAACCAAGTGGCTTTATAGCCTGCGATAACTCCTGCGAGCTAACTTTCTCTGCGTCGTGGGTGACTTTTGCCGTTTCGGTCGCGTAGTTTATTTCGACTGCATGCACCCCCTCTTTTTTCTTGAAGGTTTTTTCGATGATGCTTGCGCACGAAGCGCAATGCATCCCTTTGATTTTATACGTTTGAGTATGGTTCATAGAAGATGGTTAGTAGAACTAAAATGCATTGTCGCCAATGCAACCATCCTCACACTAGTATGCTTTGGAATGTAAAATACCGCGCGCGAACGCCAGCTGGAGAGGGTCGGGGGCTCTCCCAACATCTCTTTGTCGGCGGATATATATCCCCGATTGTTTAAGAAGCAGATTTTGAAATGAATACCAAAATGCGACCACTACAAAGAGCAGGACAGACGCGGCGGCTGCAAAATCTTGCACTATGGCGGCGAAGTTTTGCTGCCATTGCGACGCGTGCCCTAAAGGAGTCATTTGGCAGAGGGCAGGCACGCCCATAAAGGGGCAGTTGTTCATGGCATTGCCTTCCATCATTATCCCGGTAGCGAAAAGACCGCCCACGTTCACAATGAGAAAAAAAACCATTACGAACCCTAAAACGGTTTTATTGCTCAAGACCCGACGCATTATTGCCAGTATACACAATTCATTACCTCAGGGCGAGATCGATTAACTCTTTGCCGCGACGGGTGTCGCGAGCTCGCTCGGGACGGATTTGCGGCCGCGGCCGGACTTGCGGACGTCGAAGTGGAATTCGGGCAGGCCGCCGGGCGCAGTATTCTTCATATCCACCACAACGGCCCCGCCTTGGAGCACGCCGCGGCTGACCATCAAGCTTGCTAATTTAGTGAGGATTTTATCCTGGATGAGCCGGCGCAGCGGCCGCGCGCCGTAGTGCGGGTTGTAGCCTTCTTTAGCGAGAAACTCGTACACCGCGGGCGTGAGCGTGAGCGTGATGTCTTTGGCGGCCAGCCGCGCGACCACCTCTTTGACCTGGATACCGACAATCTCTTTAATCGCCTCCGGTGAGAGGATGTTGAAGATAATTATTTCGTCGACGCGGTTGAGAAACTCCGGCCGGAAGAAATCTTTGAGCGACTGCTGGACCCTTTCGCGCGCCACGCGGTAGTTGTTGGCGTCGGTCGCGTTCATCTGGAAGCCAAGTTGTTCCATCTTGTCGATGTATTGCGCACCGACGTTGCTCGTCATGATGATGATGGTGTTGCGGAAGTTAACCCGGCGGCCTTTGGCGTCGGTGAGGAATCCGTTGTCGAGCACCTGGAGCAGAATGTTAAATACCTCCGGATGCGCCTTCTCGATCTCATCGAAAAGCAGCACCGCATAGGGGCGATGGCGCACCATCTCGGTAAGCGCTCCGCCCTCTTCGTGGCCCACATAGCCCGGCGGCGCACCGATAATTTTAGAGACCGAATGTTTCTCCATATATTCGGACATGTCCACACGGATGAGCGCGTGCTCGTCGTCGAACATAAACTCGGCCAAGGCTTTGGTGAGCTCCGTCTTGCCGACGCCGGTCGGCCCCAAGAACATAAATGAAGCGATGGGGCGGTTCGGGTCGGAGATGCCCGCGCGCGAGCGCTTGACTGCGTCGGAGACTTTCTCTACCGCCTCCTTCTGCCCCACCACGCGCTCGGCCAGCACCATTTCGATGCGGGAGAGTTTTTCGGCCTCTTCTTCGAGCATGCGCGAGACCGGGATGCCCGTCCATTTGGAGACAATCGAGGCGATGTCGCTCTCGGTTATTTCTTCTTTAAGGATGCGGCGCGTCGACTGGAGTTTTTTAAGGCGCTTTTGTTTGAGATCGAGGTCGCGCTCGAGCGAGGGTATCTCGCCATAGCGGATTTCGGCCGCGCGCGAGAGGTCGACCGAGGCTTCGGACGATTCGGCCTCCATACGCAAGCTCTCGAGCTCTTTTTTAATGCTCTTAATGTCGGTGAGTGCCTGCTTTTCGTTCTTCCAGCGCAACTCTAACTCGCTGGTTTTTTCTTTAAGCTCGGCGATGTCTTTCTCTATTTGGCCGACGCGCTTGCGCGCGACACTGTGCTCATCTTCGGCCGATTCTTTTTTGAGCGCCTCTTTTTCAACCTGGAGCCGCATGATACGGCGATGCGCGTCTTCCAAAATGGGCGGCTTATTCTCCAAACTAATACGCAGAGACGACGAGGCTTCGTCTATCAAGTCGATGGCCTTGTCGGGGAGGAATCGATCCGGAATGTAGCGCGCGGAGAGCTCGACAGCCGCCACGAGCGCTTCGTCAGTGATGTGCACGCCGTGGAAGAGTTCGTATTTTTCTTTCAGCCCGCGCAAGATGGCGGTCGCGTCCGGGACCGAGGGCTCGAGCACATACACCGGCTGGAATCGCCGCTGGAAGGCCGGGTCGCGCTCGATGTGTTTTTGATATTCCTTCAAAGTTGTCGCACCGATAACGTGGAGCTCGCCGCGCGCTAAAGCGGGTTTCAACATATTGGAGGCGTCCATCGCGCCTTCGGCCGCGCCCGCACCTATCATGGTGTGTATCTCGTCGATAAAAAGGAGAACTTTGCCCTCGCTTCGCTCTATCTCCTTCATGATGGCCTTGAGGCGCTCTTCAAACTCGCCGCGATATTTAGTGCCCGCGATGAGCGCGCCGAGGTCCAAAGAAACTAAATCTTTATCGCGCAGACTTTCGGGCACGTCGCCCACCGCGATGCGCGAAGCAAGCCCTTCGGCGATGGCGGTCTTACCAACACCTGCCTCACCAATCAAAATCGGATTATTTTTGGTGCGCCGCGAGAGTATTTGTATGACGCGCTGGATCTCTTCGTCGCGGCCGATGACCGGGTCGAGTTTGTTCTCGGCGGCAAGTTTGGTGAGCGAGCGTGTGTATTTTGCCAGCGCGCGGAATTTTTTATTCTCGGCCGGAGCGTTTTTCTGCGACCGCAACTCCGAAAGCGCGCGCAGGACCGCTTCGCGGCTCACGCGGAAGCGCCCCAAGAGCTCGCGCGGCGCGCCCGCGATATCGAGGAGCGCGAGAAAGAGGTGCTCGGTCGAAACAAATTCGTCGTGCAACTCGGTCGCAATTTTTGCCGAACGCTCAAGCGCCTGGACTAAATCGGGAGTCAAATAGAGCTGGTAGGAGGGTGAGAGCACCGAGCCGCCCGCATTGCCCTCGAGCGCCTCGAGCACGGTGTCGGTCAGGAGGATGGTGTCGACTTCCATTTTGTCGAGCACCGAAGCGACCAGCGACTCCTCTTGGAGCAGAAGTGCCGCCAAAAGATGCATCGGGCTCACCTGATTTTGGCCACGTTCAACCGCAAGCTCGTGCGCGCGGCGAACGGACTCTTTGGCTTTAGTGGTGAAGTGATTGAATGGTGGCATAGATTGATTTATTTGGATTTGGACGGCGCAACCAGCGTGTAATAATCACTACCGCGCACTTCAGAATCTCCCGTACTGATGCCTATTACCTGGCCGAAGATGGTCATAAGGAGCGCCCCGGGCGTGGTCGAGTTGACGGTCGCCTCGACTGCGGAAGTATCTCCCCCAGAGGCTGAAGGTAGCGTGGCGATGACACCTTCGCCGACCGTGTCAGCGCCCGTGCCGCCGATGCGCACAACGCTTTGGCCCAAGACCAGCTTGGCCGGATCGGCGAGGCTGGCGGGCACGGCCGCCGTCGAAGTGCCCATCGAAAGGGTCAAGACCGCGATACTCGAGCTAGCATTGCCGGGATTGACCGTGAGCGACACCCGAGCACTATTGGGTAAGAGAGCCTCAAAAGCCGTAGCGCCTGAAGATTTCAAGGCTGCCGCATCGGTGAGCGCCGTGCCCTTCCCGCTTATTAATACGCCGCGGGCGACTAAATCGTTGCTTCCTTTGGCGACAATGCGGACAATGCTTTTTTGTGCCGTGACAATGGACTGCGCCACTAAATCGTCATTGTTAACGACGACCGTCTTCTGCGCCAAAGCATCGGTGACCGCGGCCGGTGTTATCGTCTCAACGGTGCGCTGGACAATTTGGTTGATGGTGCGCGAGACCGAGGGCGGCGCCTGGTTCATCAGCGAGACGGTAACGATCCCGGTGGCAATGGAAGTCACAAAACTCACCAGCAAGGTGAGTAAAATAATCTGATGTTTTGTGAGATGCTCGATATCCATAGTGAGCTTATTCTACCACACGAGACGCGCTTTTTGTATATCGGGCAGCAATACTGGCGAGTATTTTTGCGATGCGCTTCATTTCGCTTTTTTTTGCATCCGGCAGCAAGCTAAAACGGATAGCGCCGAGCGCGCGCGAGTGAGCGGCACCGAGGGCTAGAAGTACATGCGAGGGCTCTGCCTCCCCCACTCCGCAGGCCGAACGTGTCGAGGCGGCAACGCCTTCGGCGTCGAGCGCGAGCACTGCCATGTCTCCCGCTAAATCGGGTATCGAAATATTTAAATTGTTCGCCACTCGATTTTCTCCTAAAACAGCCCCATTAATTTCTGCGCTCGGTATCAATTTTTTAATTTCGTCCCACAAAAAATTTCGCATAGCCGCACTCTTTACCGCGCGCGCCTCTACCCCACGCGAGGCCTCGAGAAGTGCCACGGCCAGCGACCCAGCTAAAGGCGCGTCTTCGGTGCCGCCACGCAGACCCGCCTCTTGCCCGCCTCCCGAGAGCACCGGCTCCATGGCACTGCCGCGGCGCGCATAGAGCGCGCCTACCCCTTTGGGCCCTAACACCTTCTGACCATCGAGCGTCATGAGATCGATACCAAGCTTTTCAACCGAAAGTGGGAGCCACAGCGGCGCCTGCGACGCATCGGTGTGGAAATAAACAGGACGAGCGGGAGAAATCCGGCGGAGCCTAGCCTGCTTAATTTCTTTCGCGATCTCGCGCACCGGCTCAATCGTGCCGATCTCGCTGTTGACGAGTTGCACCGAAATAAATGCCGTCTCTTCGGTGATTGCTTCGGCCAAAACTTTCGGGTCAACTAACCCCTCACTATTAACCGGCAACTCGGTGATATAGAGGCCTTCGCGCTCAAGCGCGCGCAAAGGTTCGAGGATTGATTGATGCTCGATGGCGGTCGTGATGGCGTGCAGTTCGCCGTGGATAGCCAAGAGCGGCCGCAGGATACCGGCAATGGCGAGATTGTTGCTCTCGGTGCCGCCAGAGGTGAAAATTATTTCGTCTTTGTGGGCGCCTATCGCCTGGGCGATAGTTTGGCGCGCTTTCTCAAGCTCTTCTTTGGCCGCAAGCGCCTCCTGGTGGAGCCCGCCCGGGTTGCCATAGAGACCCAGCAGGCGCACGAGCTCCCGATAGGCCGCCCGAGAGAGCGGGGTTGCCGCCGCCGCATCGGCGTATATTCTTTTCATTTTTTTAGTATACTGTTTTTTATGTCCTTTGCATCGTTCAGCACCTTTGGCGCGCACGCGGATTTTTACATTGCCGCGGCCGCCCCGTGGGCGGCCGCGGGCGCGCTCCTGCTCTCCATCATCGCACTTATTCTTTTATTGACGCTTCGCCGGCGCTTCGGGCGGCTCGCGCTCGGCCGCGCCGGCTCGTTTGAAGAAACTATTTCGATTCTCACGCGCGACACCAAAGAGCTCAAGAAATTCCGCGTCGAGCTCGAGCAATATCTTAAATTTGCCGAGGCGCGCCTCCAAGGCAGTGTCCGCGGTATCGGCGTTGTGCGCTTTAATCCCTTCGGGACGACCATTGGCGGCAATCAGAGCTTCGCCGTGGCACTCCTTGATGAGAAGCGCTCGGGCGTGGTACTCTCAACTCTCTACGCGCGCGACCGCGTCGGCGTCTATGCGAAGCCGATAGAGCACGGCGCATCAACTTTTGAGCTCACGGGCGAAGAGAATGAGGCGCTAGAGAAGGCGAAGGAGTCGATGGCCGTCGGCCACAAGCCCGCAAGCGAGGCCTCCAAAACATCATAATTATTTATGGACCAATCCAAACCCATAGCGGAGGCACGGCCTCCGATTGTCGCCATCGTGGGGCATATCGACCACGGCAAGTCGACGCTCTTGGACTATATCCGCAAGAGCAACATCGTCGAGGGTGAGGCGGGCGGCATCACCCAGCGGCTCTCGGCGTACGAGGTTTTGCATAAAAATGCGACCGGCGAACATCGTATCACTTTTTTGGATACGCCGGGGCATGAAGCCTTCCGCTCGATGCGCTCGCGCGGGCTCGAGGCCGCCGATATCGCGGTCTTGGTTGTCTCGGCTGAAGAGGGTGCCAAGCCGCAGACGCTCGAGGCACTGAAATTACTCGAGGAGGTAAAGCTCCCCTACATCGTGGCCTTCACTAAAATAGACAAACCCGGCGCCAATCTCGAGCGCGCAAAGATGTCTTTGCTTGAAAATAATATTTTTCTTGAGGGCATGGGCGGCACGATCCCTTTTGTGGCACTCTCCAGCAAAACCGGTGAGGGCATTCCCGAACTGCTCGACCTGCTTCTTTTAACTGCCGAGATCGAAGAAATTGTGAGCAACCCAGATGCGCCTGCCACCGGCCTCGTGATCGAATCCTATGTCGACGGCAAGCGCGGCAACACAGCCGTACTCGTCATCAAAGACGGTTCACTGCGAAGCGGCGAATTTATCGTGGCAGGCGCGGCCGTGGCGCCGGTGCGCATTATGGAAAACTTCGCGGGCCGCCCCGTTAAAGAGGCTCTGCCGGGGAGCCCCGCGCGCGTGGTTGGCTTCTCGACGCTCCCCCAGGCAGGGTCTGTTTGGCACGCCGTCGAATCAAAAAAAGAGGCAGAAAGGGACGCCGAAGCGACTCGCACTTCTCAGAGCGAGGGTAGGACTTGGCCTAGCGGCCCGAGCGAGGCCGGGGCTATGCACGTCGTCGTCCCGCTCGTTATCAAGACCGACTTTGCCGGCGCCATCGAGGCGGTCGTGCACGAGATGGAAAAATTACCCCAGAATGAGAAACTCGAGGTGCGCGTGGTTGCCAGAGGCGTCGGCCCCATCTCGGAGGGCGATGTGCGGCAAGCGGGCGCCGGCGAGATGCCCGGCGTCATCGCGGGCTTCAATGTTAAAGTTGAGCGGCCGGCCCAGGAGCTCGCCGAACGCCTTGGAGTGTCCATCGGCACCTTTGACATCATCTACAAACTGACCGAGTGGCTCGGTGTAGAAATCGCCAAACGCCAACCGCGAGAACATGTCGAAGAGAAGACCGGCTCGGCACGCATACTTAAAGTCTTCAGCTCCGAAAAACAGCGTGTCGTCTTGGGCGGCCGCGTCGAGGAGGGGGTGCTCAAAGAAGGCGGCGAGGTGCGCCTGATGCGGCGCGACTTGGAGCTCGGCCGCGGCGAAATTCTCTCGCTCCAAATCTTAAAAAAAGTGGTGAAGAAAGTTGAGAAAGGCACCGGCGCAACCCCGGTTGAATTTGGCGCGATGATCAAAACCTCGCTCACGCCTGCGCCGGGCGACTACCTCGAGGCGTTTGAAGTTGTACTTAAATAAATGGACAAACGAAGCGAAAGAATAAAAGAAGCTCTGCGCGAGGTCGCAGCCGAATTCCTCGCGCGCGAGGCGGGCCCGCAGTCGCTCATCACCGTGACCGATGTTTCGCTCTCGGCCGAAGGCAGGCGCGGCACCATTTTCATCACCGTCTTACCCGAGACGGCCGAAGTGGCCGCGCTCGCCTTTGCCAACCGCAATAGGAGCGAGTTCGGCGCGTTTTTTGAAAAGCGCGTCAAAGGCGCCATGATGCCGCGTATCCAATTTGCCATCGACGAAGGCCAGAAGGCATCCGACCGGCTGGATGATATCAAACTCTAGTGCTACCATCTCAAGGCAGGCCACGTAGTCAAGTGGTAAGACAAGAGTCTGCAAAACTCTTATGCGCGGGTTCGATTCCCGCCGTGGCCTCCACGGAGCACAGCGCCTGCGCGCTGTGCGTCGGGAAGCGAAAGCCGGAGCATGTCCCGAGCGCATGCGAGGGACGGCGAGGCGGGGTCGCAGGTCGCGAAGCGAACCGGTGACCGATTCCCCGAACGTGACCTTCTGTTCTGTATGCCGGGGTGATGAAATGGTAGACATAGGGGACTTAAAATCCCCAGACCATAACGGTCGTGTGGGTTCGAGTCCCACCCCCGGCACTGTTGAAGAATATTCAGAAGTTCGATACAGTTAGCTACATCCGCCCATAGCTCAGTTGGTAGAGCAACTCCCTCTTAAGGAGATGGTCCCAGGTTCGAGCCCTGGTGGGCGGACAAAACTTTATTTAGCTTCGTTTTAACTATTCTCCTGCTTATTTAACTTGACCGCAGCTTCTGGTGTCGACACGGTCTTTCCCATCAAAAACAATTTGATGATAGCGATGGCCACGAGCCAGTACACAAGCATCGCGAGGATGGTGGTCCACTCGAACACGCTCCCCGCAACCTGTGTGAGGTGAAAGACGTTGATAAAGGGCGCGGCGAACACGTAGGTTGTGTCGTAGATAATCTTACTAAAACCGGCGGCAGGATTTGCCCCGAATAATTTCAGCGCGAACCGAAATGCGAGCAGTACCTCTAAAAGCCCCAACACATACCAAACAATCTGCGTGCCCCGATACAGCGGCTTTGTCGTCGGCGAATTAAATGAGTCCATAATTAAGACTACCTTGGGTACCCTGGAGATTTTGTGAAGCACGCAGTTTGTGTATTAATGGTAAAGCCGTTAGAGTAAAATTGTTTGATCGCTGGGGTGGCGGAATTGGTATACGCGCATGGTTTAGGCCCATGTCCCGCAAGGGTTGGAGGTTCAAGTCCTCTCCCCAGCACTCAAAAATGCCTTGTCCGAGGCTCTTTTTCGCGCTTCATCGAACTTGACATATAAATTTAATAATGTTAATATAGACGTAGGTGTGGCAACCCGCCACAAAACAATAGGTCTTTGAAAAAGACCGCAACCGAAAGGGCTTGTGTCATGCAGAACTACCTCGTGATTGGATTGAGCGTATTCGTCATTCTTGTCGGGCTGGCTCTCTTGGCGAGCATATTCGCGCTTGTCGCGTATTTGCTCGCCCAACTGCAAATCTGCTTCACTACGGTGAAAGAAGGCACTGCCATCGCCATCGTACGCGGCACGACCTTCGATCACTTCTTGATGGCCTACAAGGGCCACTGCCTCAACGATCCACGCCGAGCGTGGCATACCGACACCAAACCGGATTGGGAAGTGATGGATGCTCCGCCTGGTTGGAATTCTGCTTACAATTTCCTGCCTTGGCGGTTGTTGGAAAGGTTCGGGATCTACTGGTATGGTCTGTGGCCTCTTTACTCCATCTATGTGTACAAGTTCGAATGGAGCGAGGGTAGAATAAACAACCAAAGCCAATATGCCGAACCATGGCATCGGATAGACCCGACACAATTCGTCTATGTGTCGGCCTTCCCCTACTGGTTGAAGCTCCCTGCTGCCGAAGATCGCGACAATATGCCACTCGACCTCGACTACCTGCAAACAATGCAGGTGACAAACCCCTACACAGCGCTCTTCACCCTCACTGATTGGCTCACCCGCCTCACAGCGGATGCCAACAATGTCGGGAAAGTGTGGGTTGGAGCAAGAACGTTCGAGGATATTGTGCGCGAACGAGGGAGTGGCGGCACTGCCACCGACGAGTTCGTCGACATGATGAGAGCGCTAAATGTTAATCTGCCAACGGCCCACGCCACCGTCGGAGCGCCGGAACTTATCGGCGTAACAATACTCGCCACTTCGCTTATCAGTGTTGCGATTACGGGCCAGAACGCGGAAGCTCTCGCTACCGCAACGACGGCACGAGTTGTCGCAAAGCGGAACGCCGAAGCAACCGTCGAAACAGCCAGAGGCGCAGCAAGAGCAGTCGTCTTGGCTGCGGCGGCTGAAAAAAAGCGTGAGATAAAAGTGGCCGAAGGCAAACAGAAAGCCATCGAGCTTGTGTACCGCAAGGTAGAAGAGTTCGGGGAAGATGGTTTGCTTCTCCAACAATTGGAGGCGATGCGCGATGCCGGCGTGACCGGCAAGACGGTGATATGGGCCAACAACCCGTTCATCCGTGATAAGGGTCTCGCTAATACTCTCGCGGGCTTTGGCTTAAGCCCTGCCGAATTGCTACAGGCCGTAAGTACCTTCCGTTCCCAGCAAACTCCAACGTAGGAGGGGAATATGATTCCAAACTGGCTTTTCGGCGCTCTCTGCATCATCGGCGCCTTGGCCGTCGTCCTGATAATGTTGCTGGTGGTCGTCTATGTCGGCAAGATCGCCCAACAGAGACAGCCTTCGCAAAACCTACCCAACCCTACGGGGGTGGTTGGCACAGCGAGAACTCACTGGGCCAAGGTGGTATTCCCGCTCGCTGTGCTTTTCTTCATCTACTTCGTGCTCATCTCGTTCTTTCCGGGGATAATGGCGAAGTACGAGGGACCGCTATGGTGGGTGCTCATCGCGGCGGTTCTCATTGGGGCAATCTGTGCTTTCGTCCCCAACGAGAAACATCGAGGGCATCTCATCGCTCCTATCGTGGTGTTGATGGTGCTTTCGGTGCTTATCTACTTCGCTTCGGCAGTTTCCAGATGGTCAACGCAGGGTTACGTGCCGCCGACCAGACAGATGGCGGCTCGCAACCCCTGCGATGGTGTCTTGATAAAGCTTGAGGCTTCGAACTGGAAGCCGTTGCCACCCGGGATAGCGGCTTGTAAGGGTATCCCGCTGGTAATGCGGGGAAGGGTCAAGTTTGACGGCCCACAGGGAGAGATGGAGATTTACGCGGGAGAAACCAATCAGGAGATCGGTAATCCCAAGGTCGTCGAGTCGGCCGAGCCGATGACACCCGACACGATCTTCTACTTCATGCCCTGCCCGGCGAATTCAAATCCGGACAAGGTCAACTGGAGATGTTCTTGACGAAACTTTCCCGGGCGGCACGCGATGCGTGCCGCCCGGTTTCTTTTTGCCCAATTTTACCGTTGGATTTTATTTCGGCGCGCAAGAGCCCAAGCCGCCGCAGACGCTATTCGCTATGAAGCTGAGGATTGCCCCGGCGCACACAATCACAAACATCCCCACCAAGCCCCACAACATATGCTTCTTGCCTTCGTCTTTTTTGGCAGTGTCTTTGCTCAAGCCCCAGAGGAATTCAACCACGCCCCACATAAACACCACGAGGCCGAGCGTCTCGATGAGTAGGAGAAGCGGAGATATTATATTCGTGACAAGAGCGTTATAGATCGGCCCCATTTAGAGTTAGTTGGGTATTCCTGGAGTAATCGCAGACGCCCCTGTGCTAACACCGAGTGAATTGGCAGCCAATATCACGATGCCCCACACGCAGGCCATGATAAAGAGCGAGACGAGGCCGGCGATCATTATCTTCTTACCATCTACTTTGCTGGCTTCACCCTGACTC
>CAIUOD010000003.1 GCA_903900775.1 Candidatus Adlerbacteria bacterium
ACGACGGCCATGCATCACCTGCCTAACTGTCCTTGTGGGACCGTCGGCGTTTCTGCCGGCGTTCAGTTAGGTTTCAAACCTTGGTAAGATTCTTCGTTTATCATCGAATTAAACCACATAATCCTCTGCTTGTGCAAGTCCCCGTCTATTCCTTTGAGTTTTAAGCTTGCGCGCGTCCTACCCAGTCGCGTGACTTAACGCGTTAGCTTCGCCTCGCAGAGGGTCGATACTCCGCAAAGCCAGTCAAGATCGTTTAGGGCGTGGACTACTGGGGTATCTAATCCCATTCGCTACCCACGCTTTCGTGTTTCAGCGTCAGGAGCGCGCCAGTAGAGTGCCTTCGCATTTGGTGTTCCCCATGATATCAACGGATTTCACCCCTACACCATGAGTTCCCTCTACCTCTCGCGTCCTCTGAGTCGTGCCGTTTCCTCCGCAGTTCCCGGGTTAAGCCCGAGACCTTTTACGAAAGACTAACACGACCGCCTACACACCCTTTACGCCCAGTGATTCCGGATAATGCTCGGGGCCTCTGTATTACCGCTCCTGCTGGCACAGAGTTAGGAGCCCCTTATTCATGAGGTAATGTCAATTACTTCT
Organism: Candidatus Adlerbacteria bacterium; assembly: GCA_903900775.1. Lineage (GTDB taxonomy): Bacteria > Patescibacteriota > Minisyncoccia > Phycocordibacterales > SBAW01 > GWA1-54-10. The sequence goes on from CAIUOD010000003.1 coordinate 601, forward strand.
TCCCTCATAAAAGCTGTTTACGTCCCGAAGGACTTCGTCCAGCACGCGGCGTCGCATGGTCAGGCTTTCGCCCATTGCCAAATGTTCTTGACTGCAGCCACCCGTAGGTGTATGGGCCGTGTCTCAGTCCCATCGGTGGGGGTCAGCCTCTCAGCTCCCCTAGGCGTCGTCGTCTTGGTAGGCCATTACCCTGCCAACTAACTGATGCCGCGCAGGCCGCGCAAAGAGCGGATTACTCCTTTACCCCGGAGGGACTATCGGGAATTACCCCGTCTTTCGACGAGCTATGCCCGACTCTTCGGTGCGTACCTGCGTTTTACTACCTCGTCTGCCGGTTGCCTTGCGGCCCCCTTGACTTGCATGCCTTATCCACGCCGCTAGCATTCATCCTGAGCTAGGATCAAACTCTAATGTAAGAACACGTTACCGTGCTCGATAGATGAACGGAACAAGAGAAAAATGTTTTCTCTTGTAATTTACTTGCTCTCCTTCCTGCCCTTGTACGAGGCAAGTCGGAGTTCTTCTTTAGATCGGTGTGATCTTCGAACTTTCTCCCCAACCTTGCGGTCGAGAAGATTTTTATTGATTTTTCAACGAACGAGCCCCGCTCCAGGCGGGGCTTCTCAAGAAAGAGACACCACCTATCAGTCAGCGAGACATTGGGCAAGTATAGCCATATTTGAGCGAGAGTCAAGCACACCCAGGAAAGCAGAATCCCGGCCAAAAGTAAGGCCGGGAAGCGAGCTGTGCGGGGCAAGATTGGTCAGGAAAGTTCCCGACCCAGGGCGCCCCACCGCCAGCTTTAGCAAGAACATCGAAACCGCTTCTAAACGGCCTCAAGAACGGGCGCCCCAGGTTAGCTTGCTTTTTGCAATAGATGCAATCCAACCTTACCAAAGAGGACTCTATCAAACCTATTTAACCTTCGCAAGCACCTCCTCGACCTGTTCAAAAAGCTCTTCTGGGGTGCCGTTGTTGGTGAGAATAAAGTCAGATTCTTTTAGCGCTCCGAAAATGTTTTGTTTAGTTGGGTCGTTAGGATTTGATTCGCGCCGCTCTTGGTCAAGCCACTGTTCGTAAGAGACATTATCTGTCTCACTCCCCCGTTTAAGAATACGCTCGTATCGTACATGTGCGTCTGCTTCAACACCAAGGACCACGCCTCCAAGCTCTTTCAACTTCCTGACTTCAGCCACAGCGCGTAGACTTTCTATCACTGCATCGCCGCCGCCTGCCATTGCTTGTTTGTATAATGATTCGATTATGTACGCGGGTCCATTTTTTGCTCGCAAATCATTTGCAACAGGGATAGTCACTTCACGGCCTTTAGAAACATCGAGACCTCGCCGAACAGCCTCTTCAAAAATAAAAGTTCGTGCTGAATAATGCTTAAAATTTTTCTGTTGCACTAAATAATCAACAACGACTCCCTTCCCTGCCCCAAATGAGCCCGTGATACCGATAATCATTACTTAGCTGTGGTGGTAGCTGGCGCCGGAGATTGCGCATGGTTGGCCGCCACGAGGCCAAAGGTGCCAAACAGCGCCATTAGGGCTAGGGCTATGACCACCGCGATAATAACGATGAGTTTTAACATACGGCTATTGTACTCCTGTTACTGTTTTTTCTGCCACTTTTCCCACACCACGAGGAGCGGCGCGGCAAGGAAGATCGAGGAGTAGGTGCCGGCAATCATACCGACGATGAGAGTCAGCGCGAAGTCAGCGGTCGTGGCGGGGCCAAGGAGATAGAGGGAGAAGAGCACGATAACAACCGCGAGGCTGGTGTTAACTGATCGGACGACGGTCTGCCTGATGCTGCGCCAAACGACTTCGCTAAACTCCTCGCGTTTGCGGTGTTGTTCGTTAAGCGAGAGATTTTCGCGGATCCGGTCGAAGACAACGATGGTGTCATTGATGGAGATACCCAAGACGGTCAGGAGCGCGACGATGAAGAGCGAGTCAACCTCGGCGCCATTGAAGAAACCCAAGAGCGCGAAGACCCCTGTCGGGATGAGCACATCGTGCATGAGCGTGACGATGGCCACCACGCCATACTTCCACGAGGCGACCGGTTTGGAGACTTTGCGGAAGGCAAAGGCGATAAAGAGGATGATGCTCAAGGTTACGAGCCCAAGCGCGATAAGGCCTTTCTTGAGGAGCTCATTGCCCAAGGCTGGCCCCACCGAAGTAAACTCGTCTTCGTGCATCTGCCCCAGATTACTGAGTGAATTCTCCAGGGTATTTTTCTCGTCGTTCGTGAGGAACCGCTCTTGAAGTACGTATCCGTCGGTGCCGATCGGCTGTACGCGCACCTCACCTAACCCAAGCTTCGAGACCGCGTTCTGTACTTGCGCTACATCAGGGCGCCCCGCGGTATACGAAACCTGCAGGCGCGAACCGCCCGCCAAATCAATGCCTGGCTTCAGCCCCCACAGTGCAATAGCCAAAAGCGAGAGCACCGAGAGCGCGATGGGTAGGATAAAAAAGTAACGAAGATTTTTAATATGCATAGTAATTTAGTTCAACCCCGAGCGCATAAAGAAGTGCCCGAGCCGGGATTGCGCGTTGACGCCCAAGGCCAAGAGGAAGGTGCGCGAGATGGTGATAGCCGAGAGCAGTGAGACGATAACGCCGAGACCGAAGACCAGCGCAAACCCTTTGATGAGCGAGGTCCCGAACCAAAAGAGCACGACTGCGGCGATGACGTGGGCGATGTTCGAATCGCGGATGGCGCTCCACGCACGCGCGAAGCCGTCCTTAATTGCCACATCGGCTACCTTACCCTCGGCAAGCTCTTCTTTCATACGCTCGGCGATAAGGATGTTGGCGTCGACGGCCAAGCCCAGCGAGAGAATAAAGCCCGCTATGCCCGCGGCGGTGAGCACGACGGGCATGAGTTTAAAGAGCGCGAGCATCAAAACACAGTAGATGACGAGCGAGACGACCGCTACAAGCCCCGGCAAGCGGTACCACAGCACGAGGCACAGCGAGAGCACTAAGAAGCCGATAATACCCGCCATGACGCCTGAGCGCGCGGCCTGGGCCCCCAGGGTGGCACCAATCGACTGTGTCGAGGCGAGCGTTATGGGTACCGGGAGTGCTCCAAGATTAAGGTTGTCGGCGAGCGCTTTGGCACTCTGGGCGGTGAAATTGCCCGAGATAATCGCCGCGCCGTTGTCTATTTTCTCTTGGATGACTGGGGATGAAATGACCTGCCCGTCGAGGAATATCGCGAGCTCATGGCCGACGTTTTGGTCGGTTATTTTGGCAAAGAGAGCGCTGCCCTGTGAATTGAATTTAATCGAGACCGTAGGCTGGGTCGAGAGCGCCGAGGAGCCGTTGCCAAATTGCAACGCCGCGGACGCGAGATATTCGCCCGTGAGGCCGGTGTCCTCAAAGGCCGCGGGGTTAAGCGTGCCATCTGCGTTGGTGGTCGAGGCCTCTAAGCCCGGCTTCACCAATTTGAACTCCAAGAGCGGCGTCTGCCCTATCATAGCGACCGCTTTATTAACATCGGTGACCCCCGGGAGCTCGACGATGAGCCGTTGCCCGCCACCACCCAAAGCACCCCCCTGCGCGGTCTCTACCACGGGCTCGCCGACGCCAAAAGCGTTAACCCGGCGCTCGATCACTTGCTGGAGCGAATTCATAGAGGTGCCTACCTCCGTGGCCGGCACCTTGCTGGTGTCGGCATCGTAGGTTAAGGCCGTTCCGCCCGAGAGGTCGAGACCCAATTTAAAGTTGAAGGAATTCCCCGGGCGCTGGGTGGTGTATACAAAAAAACCGATGGCCAGGGCGACCACCAAAACGAGGACTGCGCTATATCGCCGAGCGAACATGTCTCCTACCGTAGCAAAAAATGAAGAAGAAATAAAGTGTTGACTTATCGGTGCTGTTGTTCTACAAGAGTAAAGAAATTTTTAAACAGCATCGCCACCACAATGGGGCCCACGCCCCCGGGCACTGGGGTGAAGAGCGCGGCCACCCCTTCGCAAGCTGGGTCGGCATCGCCCACTACCCGCCCGCCAGCCTCGCTGGTGCCTGCGTCGATAAGCACAACACCCGGCTTAAGCATTTCAGGGCGCACGAGCCCGGGCTCACCCGCACCGAGCACCACTAGGTCGGCACTCTTAAGCGCGCTTAACTCTCCTTCTGTATTGGTGACCACCGAGACCCGCGCGCCTTCGGCGCGCAAAAATTTTGCTGCCGGGGCGCCGACGAGGCGCCCCGCGCCCAGGACGACCGCTTCTTTGCCGCGGATTTGAACGCCCGCGCGTATGAGTATCTCTGCTATCGCCGCGGCAACTGGTGCATGAACTAAATTATTTGCCGGATTGAGCGCGTCAGGATCTTTAAGCGGCGGTACCGCCGCCGCTATTTTTTCAACTTCAAGCGCACTTGGCAGAGGGAGTTGGACAATAACACCGCCATTCGCATACGCCATCTGGGTAGCAATGGTTATCGCATGGTCGATAGTCGTCTCTTCGCCAATGGTCTCGCGCACCACGGTGACATTTAGACGAGCAGCAAGACGCTCCTTGATGCGCACAAAGGAGTCGGTCGCGGCATTGCCCGCGCCCATGAGTACGCCGAGCGAGAGCTTCTCGGGCAGAGTATGCCGCCGAGCTTCAAGCTCCGCGATAATTTCTCCCGCGATTTGTTTGCCGTCTATGCGCATGTGGTTGTTTACGTAAGCCCTGAAAGTTTCTTGAGTTCAGCGATGCCCTCTTCGAGCACAACCCTCGGCTCCCAGCCAAGCAACTTCTTCGCAAGGCTATTGTCGGCCAGTGTATCATGCGGCTCAAGTCGCGCGGGAATGTATTCGATAGGACCACCGATGAGCCGAGCTATTTCGTTGACCGAGGCATTGTGCCCGGCGCCAATATTAATCGCTTCCCCCTTCCCCACTCCACTGCACGCCGCCAAGATATTGGCGCGCACCACGTCGCGCACGTGGGTGTAGTCGCGTGTGACCGTGCCGTCGCCTGTTATCGTGAGCGTTTTGCCCTCCGCGCGCATTTGTAAAAATTTCCCAATGACGAGCGCGTAGGCCCCGTTCGGGTCTGAACCCGGACCATACACATTAAAGTAGCGCAGGCAGACTGTTGGAACGTCGTAGATTTCAGAAAAGAGCTGGCAGTAGCGCTCGCCGATATACTTCTGGAGCGCATAGGGGCTCTTGGGCTTCGGCATAATCGTCTCTATGAGCGGCATAATTTCGACATCGCCATACACCGAACTTGAAGAAGAAAAAATTACTTTATTCACCTTCGCCTCGCGTGCTGCCCACAAAACCGAGAGCGTGCCCGAAACATTGGTATCGTTGGTCTCTTGTGGGTGTTCGATTGAAAAAGGCACGCGCGGCAAAGCCGCCATATGGAAAACGTATTTCGCGCCCGAAAATAGCCCCGCCATCTTCTGCGTGTCGCGCACGTCGTTGCCTGATTTTATATCGGCCACTACTACCTCGTAGCCTTCTCCACGTAGTGCCTCGACCACGTGGGTACCGATAAACCCTTCGCCGCCCGTGACGATGACTTTTTCTTTCATACGATATATAAGCAGTGCCAAGAAGCAATAGTTACGCACCACTGCGCATGAGTAATTTTTTTATGGTCTTGAGTGTGATGACCACATCGAGCATGAGCGAGCGATGCTCGAGATAGTAGAGATCGTAGGAGAGTTTTTCGCGCGTGGCCGCAACTGCCGCGCCGTGGTGCGGATGATTGTCGTGGTAAAGCTGAGCCCAGCCCGTCAGCCCCGGTTTGATGAAGTGCCGCACACCATAATACGGAATTTCTTTTTCGTAGAGTGCCACAAGTGCCGGCGACTCGGGACGCGGGCCCACAGACGAAACTTCGCCGCGAAGTAAATTCCAAAATTGCGGGAGTTCATCGAGGCGGCTCTTGCGCAAAAAATGCCCCACACGTGTCACGCGGAGCGTCGTGGTGCCGCTTTTACCATACGCGGCATTGTCGTTGCCGGTCATGCTGCGGAATTTGAGGAGCGGGAATACGGCGCCGTTCTTCCCCACCCTATCGAGCCGTACAAAAATCGGACCATGATCATCCATTTTTATAGCGAAGATAATAAATGGATAAAAAATAAGCGAAATGATGCCGCCCACAATAGCCAGCACGATGTCGGCGACGCGTTTGAGCGGGTCGTAGAGCAGGTGCATCGCGCGCGAGGTCGAACGCGCTAGCCAGCGCTCGTCGAGCGTGTCGAGCGACACCCGGCCGAAGACTTCCTCGTAGAGCGCCGAAGTGTCGAGGAAACGTATCCCCCGCGCCAGCAGGTTATAGAGTGCGGGGAAGGCGGCCGCCACACGCGCATCGTGCCAGTCGGCAACGATAAAACGAGTTTCTTCGGTCAGAGCGAGCGCGGCCACGCGCTCGGCCAAAGCAGGGGTCTCGCCGGGGCGCAATTGGGGCACCGAGCGCGCGCCGCGCACCTCGAGCGCGTGGACCAGCTCGTCGACGTCAATCCCTTCGCCCACGACAATCATCCGCTCACCGCGCGCCAGCCCGAAAAGTGGGAAGAGTATCGCGCGCCAAAACAAGATGAATAGGAACGAGACGGCGAGATAAATAAAGAGAAGCGTTTTAGGCTCGATACCAAACACCGCAATAAAAAAGAAGAAGAGCGCCGCAATGGTGACGTTGACGATTTGTGCAGTGAGAAGCGTGCCCGAGAGCGAACGGCGGCCGAGCGCCACCGCGCGCGCCTCGTAGAGCCCGGCGATAAAAAACACGCCGACCCACACGACCGAAAGGAGCGAGAAGGGCACGAGATGCTCACCGAAGAGCGCCTGCGAAGGCAGGGCAAGATGGCCCACACTAAACGAGAGCCGCACCATAAGCGACAGCCAAAGCGAAAAGAGGAAGAAGAAAATATCCCCAATAAACAATACAAAAACCCGAGGGCGCAAAGCAGGGCGCATAGAATGGATGTACTATACAACACACAGATGAAAAAGAAAGTTATATTCGTCATTACCAAATCTAACTGGGGCGGTGCACAGCATTATGTCTTTGACCTGGCTCTCGCCCTGCGAGGCGAATTCGAGATCGGCGTCGCCTTCGGGCAAGAAGGGCTCCTTGCCAAAAAATTACGAGAAGCAGGCATTGCAACCTTCCCCCTCAAGGCACTCCAGCGCGATGTCTCGATAATTAGTGACGTGAAGAGTTTTTTTGAATTAGTGCAACTTTTTAAAAAAGAAAAACCGGATGTGGTACATCTCAACTCCTCCAAAGCAGGCGGTGTGGGCGCGCTCGCCGCGCGACTCGTGGGAGTGAAAAAAATTATCTTCACCGCGCACGGCTGGCCTTTTTGGGAACAGCGCAATCCCCTCGCTCGTGCCCTTATCTGGCTTGCCAGTTGGGCCACGGCGCTCTTGTGCCACAAGATTATTGTCGTCTCGAATTACGATCTTCAGGTCACACAGAAAATGCCTTTTATAGCACACAAAACAGTCCGTATTTATAACGGTATTGACCCAGATTTTCCCCTCCAACTTGAGTCAGGAGACTTTGTCCGCGAACAATTCCCGAAGGGGGCATTTATCACTGGAACGATTGGGGAATTAAACAAAAACAAAAATCAAATAGCGCTCATTGAGCAGGCAAAAAATAATCCGAGTATGTATGTGGCTATTTGTGGCGATGGCGAAAATAAATTATTTTTACAGAAAAAAATAGAGGAGTATGGACTTGGTAATCGAGTGAAACTTTTAGGCTTTGTAGAACCGCGGATGGTATTGCGAGGCTTCGATCGCTTCGCGCTCCCTTCAATCAAAGAAGGCTTGCCGTATGTATTGCTCGAAGTGAGAGCGGCCGGCCTCCCCATCGAGGCCAGCCGCGTGGGTGGCGTCGGCGAGATCCTCGACGCGCACGACCTCACCCCATTTTCCCTAGAGAAAATGGTCGCGGAAACGAAAAAGTTGTACTAAATTATTGGAAGACTACGTTGCCTGCCGCATCGAGAATTTGCACATACGGCGCGGTAGTCGAGAAACGCATCGACTTGCCAACCCCCGAGGTGTTGCTTGCCCAATAGGGCGTGCTACTTGCGTACAAGACTAAGTTGCCGTCCGTTTGGAATTGGGCGACACAGTTGCCGCCACCGCAGGTCGACGTCATCCCCGAGGTGTTAGTGGCCCAGGGCGCCGAGCCGCCGTTCGCGTAGAGCACAAAGTTTCCGTCCGATTGCATCACAATCTGCATCGGCAGAGCGCCGAGCGATTTCCTATTCCCTACACCCATGCTGAATCCACCCGCCGGGATGGTGTACGAAGTAACCGAGCTCGTGTCGCTGTTGACGGTAAGCGTGCCGGTCGTTAGCAAGGCGCCCACAGAACCAGATGAATCGTCATAGACTTCAATTCCATTTATTCCCATGGGGAAAGCCCCGCCAAGATTAAAGGACCAACGGCCATTTGAACCTACCGGAGAGCTACACTGAGAAGGCACGACACAGTACGCTCCGCCACTGTTATTGGGTAGGGAGATCATGACACGGCTTACGTTGGTCGCGGTGCCGGTAATCGTACCGTGGTAAGATCCTGAGCTGTCTTGAGAAACCACAAGTGAGCTTTGGTCGATAGTGGCAGTAGGAGTAGCTGACAAATTCTGGGCAACCGTCAACTCATTTTGCACCAATTTTATATTCGTCACGGCATCATACACAAGTACGTTGTAAGAACGTGGAGTCAGGTTAATCAAATGAACTTCCCATTTTCCATCGGAAACAAATCCTATAAGATGATCATTCACACCGACAACTTTCCCGTCATCATCTAGTACTGATACAGCAACCTGCACACTGTTTCGCGCATTACCAGTAATCGTAGGGTTGTTCGAGGAAGAGGTGAGCGAGCTCTGGTCGATGGTTGCAGTCGGAGTGGTTGAGGTTGAACCGTTGGTGATGGTAAGCGTGCCACTTACAAGTGTGCGGTTGTAACCATCTAGGACAGTAACAGGGTAAGAGCCCGCAGCTATTTTTGCTCCAGGGTTATTAAATCCCAGGGCCGGGAACGACCAACGCCCATCAACAACGCGAACCACATTTGGGATAGTTGCGCCCCCACTTACAACAATAGTCACAGCCAAGGTATTTGCGCTTCCAGTAATAACTGGATTATCTGCAGTGGAAGTGAGCGAGCTCTGGTCAATCGTGGCGCTTGCCGTGGGAGCCACTGGTTTGTTGAGGTATGGGTCTATAGCCGCGACATACGAGCTGTACGGCTGGGAGCCGGCGAGAGTTTGCTTTTGCACACCGTCGACATAGATAACAGCGGTTGGCGTGCCGGTGATGCCAGCGGCTACACCCGCGTTATAGCTATCCTGAATTTGCTTGGTATGGGAGTCGGCGTTGAGGCAATCGTTAAAGACGCCGACATTGAGGCCAAGACTGGCGGCAAATTGCGGCAACTGCGCTAGACTGAGGCCATTCTCGGTGGATGTTGCTGTATAAAGTAGGTCAAGATACTTGAAGTACGCATAATTGCCACCCTGGTCGGCGACACACTCGGCCGCTTCCGCCTCCTTTGCCGCGTTAGGATGTATCGCTGTCAGAGGGAACGGGCTGTACGCTAACGAAACATCGCCCGACGCGCCGTAGTGATTCATCAGTTGACGCACCGTAGAGGCTACAAGCTTGCAGTATGGGCACTCGGTATCAGACCAGACCATAACCTGCACATGGGCATTCGCATTGCCAAGCACGTGGCTAATCGTTTTTGCCGGTAACGGATTCGGTACCGGATTATTTCCACACCCCACTGCCGCTCTCGTGCGCGGGCCCATGATGCCGTAGGCGGTGTCATTCTGCGAGGAGACTACGCCGAGAGAAAGTTGGAGCTGGCCCACCGCGCCGGCGGTAACGTAACCGTAGTAGCCGGTGGCAGCACCACTGAAGTAACTTTTGTTGGTCAAATAATTTTGGAGATTAGTAACATCACTGCCGGTTGAGCCCAGCGTGAGATTTGAAGAGAGATCGACGCAGGTTTGGTTGGTAGCAGGAGAGCCA
>CAIUOD010000004.1 GCA_903900775.1 Candidatus Adlerbacteria bacterium
GCAGATGGCGAAGGCGAGGCCGAACATCACCGAGAATGCGAGTGGGCCCCAGGTGGCGTTTGAGGCGGCGAGCGGGATCATGCCGATGACGGTGGTGACGGTGGTGAGCACAATGGGGCGGAGCCGCGTTGCCGACGACTCAACCACCACATCGATGAGCGGCTTATTAGGTTCAGCGTGCAAGTGATGGATCATCGAATCCATGAGGATGATGGCGTGATTGATAATCACGCCGCCGAGCGCGATGATGCCGAGCAGTGATGTGAAGGAAACCGGCTGGCCGGTGAGCGCGAGGCCATCAAGGACGCCAATGAGCGAGAGCGGGACAATCGAAAGCAGATAAAGCGTGTAGCGGATTGAGTTGAAAGAAATAATCAAAATCATAAACATCAACACCAACCCCGCGATGAGGGCGATAAACATTTCTTGGAACGACTGATTGATGCTCTGCGTCTCACCGCCGTAGGAGACGGCAATGCCAGACGGCAGGTTGAGCATGCCGATATTTTTTTGAAATTGGGCGACGACCGCGCTGGTCGTCGTCTGGCTGTCCGGGTAGGCCGAGACCGTCTCGATGCGATTCTTGTCTTTGTGCGCGATGCTCGCATTGCTCACGCCGAGCGAGTTGGTGAGGATGGATCCCAAAAGAACCGGCCCCGAGCGCCCTTGCACCGTGAGATTGTTAATAGAGTCGATCGTCGTCTCTGCGGTGTTTGAGGTGTCGGTATACGCGGCGTTGAGATTAAGCTTGACGACAACATCAATATTTTGATTCGGCTGTGTGATGCTGGTTGCTTTGGCGCCGTTGATAGCCGCGCGCAGGGTCTGCCCCACTATCTGTGGGTTGAGCCCGAGCGCGGCGGCCTTCGCGCGATTTATCGTGAGATCAAACTCGGTGCCATTGTTCTGCGTGCTGGAGGTGATGTTGATGACGTGCGGGATAGTCGAGAGCATTTGTTTGCCCGCGTCGGCCGCCGCAATGAGGTCGTTTAAATTCTCGCCCTCAAATTGGATTTGGATGGGCGCTCCCGAGGGTGGCCCATTACTTTCCTGGAGAATCTGCACGTTTACATTTGTCACCACCGAGAGCTGTTTTTGCAATTCGTTGGAGATTTCGGTGCTTGTCTTTTTATGGCCAGCCGGCAGGTTGACCGTGATGTTTGCATTGTTGCTCCCGGTGGAACCGCTCCCCGTGAGCGAGGAGCTCTGCCCAACCGTCGTTTGGAAGGACGAAATATCTGCGTTGTGATAGAGCAATTCTTCGACTTCGCGCGTCGCCAAGTCGGTCTGCTCAAGCGTCGTCCCCTGCGGCTTCTCAAGATTGATGTAGACAAAATCCTGGTCGCTCTGCGGGAAAAATACCGATTGCACCAGGCCCAAAAACGGCAGCGTGAAGGAGATGAGCAACAGAACCAAAAGTGTTCGCAGGAAAATATTTTGTGCGCGGCGGCTTTCGAGGATGTTGCGGAGATTTCGCGTGTACCACTCGGTTGCTCGGGTCGTATATGCTTCTTGCTGTGCCTCAAGCCGGTTCGAACCCGTTTTGGTAAAGAGCACGGCAATGAGCGGGACAATACCGAGCGCAACAAAAATAGACGCCATCAATACAAAAATGAGCGTATACGGAATACCGGCAATAAATTTCCCGATGATGCCCGAGATAAAAAAGAGCGGCGCGAACACGGCCACCGTGGCCATCGTGCCGGCGATGAGCGGCCACGCATAGTCTACCAGCGCCGCGCGCGCCGCGACTATCGGATCGCCATATATCCGCATACGCGCATGGATTGCTTCGGTGACAACGATACCCGAGTCGACTAAAATACCGACCGCCAAAATGAGCGAAAAGAGACTGATGAAGTTGAGCGTGTTACCGGTAAGATACAGGCCGATAAATGCGATGAGGAACGAGAGCGGTATGGCGAGCGCGGCCACGAGCGACTCCCGCCAGCCGAGCGTGATGAGTAGAACGATAATGACGAGGCACACCGTCTCAAAGCCCGTTTTGGTCAAATCGCCGAGCTGTTTGCTAATCTGCACACCCTGGTCGGTCGAGGGCGAGATATATACATCGAGACCTTTAAGCGTTGTTTGTTGCAAATCGGTAATTTCTTTTTTGGCGGCGTTTGCGACAGCCTGGAGGCCGCTCCCCGACTGTTTATACACCAAGAGTGTGATTGCCTGATTGCTCGGAGCTCCACCGAGCGAAAGGCGCGAGTAGGTGGAGGGCGGCGCCAAGCCGTCGGAGATGGTCGCGATGTCGCGCAGATAAATCGGCACCGAGCCTTTCTGCCCCACGGCAATATCTTGGATTTGGCTGGGGTCGGTGATGCCACCCTTGAAGTTGACATTGTAGTTGACGCCGTCCATGGAGATATGGCCGGCCGGCGAGGCGGCATTACTAGAGCTTATGGCCCCAATAACATCGGTTATCTTCAGGCCATACTGCTGGAGCGCCTCTTTATTGACGATGACGTCCACTTCCCTATCCGGCACGCCCGCCACATTAACTTGCGAGACTCCCTGCACGGTTTTGAGATCGTCAGAGATGGTCTGCCCGAGCTGTGAGAACTCGGTCGCTGGCAAATCACCCGCGATGGAGACCACCAAAACGGGCTGATCACTCAAATTTATTTTCGTGACCTGGGGCGCAGTGACGTCGGCAGGTAGATCGGGCACCGCGCGCGAGACCGCGTCACGCAAATCTTGAATCGCTTGATTGGTGTCGGCGCTTGCGGTGAACTGCACAATAATCTGCGAGATACCGTCGCTCGAATTTGAGGTGATAGTGTCGATATTACTGATACCCGATATCTGATTCTCAAGCTTGTCGGTGATGAGCGTCTCCATATCCTCGGCAGAAGCTCCCGGCAAAACTGCGGTCACGATGCCATCGGGGATCTCTATCGAGGGCGTGTTCTCCTTGGGGATCGCGATGAGCGCGTAGCTACCGGCGATAACGAGCGCCGCTATCAACACATAGCTGAACTGCCGCCTATCGAGAAAAAAGTTCCATAACCAGAGCATAATTTATTGTGAATCGACCACGACCACCTGCCCCGCCGAGAGACCGCGCGCGTCGGTAACGATAGCCATCTCGGGTGTGAGCCCTTTGGAGACCACCACCTGCGAACCCAGAATAGTGCCGAGCGCTATCGGATTGGCGACGAGCGTGCTCGAAGCAACCGTGAAAACAACCGGCCCCTGGGGGGTAATCTTCGCCGCGATAATTGGTATAACAATCTGGCTCGCCACGACAGCTTTAGTCGGGGCCTTCGCCTCCGAACGATCGAGAGAGACTGTTACCGTATCGCCGTCGGTAAGCGCGCTCTGATCGCCCACGATGCCTATTTTGACCTCGATCTTCCCAGTGGTTGGGTCGAGTGCAGGAGCTATCGAGACGATAACGCCGTGCGCCACGCCACCTCCTATCGAGGCCCCGCCTCCAACCGACAGTGTCTTGGCATCGTCGGGCGTGACATAGGTCTCAATCTCAAGCGCGCTCGGGTTAGATATTTGCGCCACGGGAGAGAATGCCGAAACAAAATCACCTTGTGTTATGGGGAGGCTGATGATAGTGCCCGAGATGGGAGAGCGGATAATCGTTTTTTCTAAATTCGCCTTCGCGCCCCCGAGTGCGCCTTGCGCCTGCTTCACATTCGCTTGCGCAACCGCGATGTCACTCCCCGTGCCCGTGGCCGAGTTCGAAGCGGTCTGCGCGCCAGACTGCGCCGCATCGTAGGCATTTTTGGCGGCCGTTAAACTGGAGATTGCGGCGAGTACTTCACTGCGCGCCGCGCCGACGGCTGCTTGGTAGCTCGCGATGGTGGCGGCGGTGGTCTGCCCGCTCGGAACCGCATCATTAACTCCCGCGACCAAGCTGTTGAGAAACGTCGCGACTTTCTGCGCGTCGGTGAGCATCGCTCCCGCACTCGCATCGATATCGCTGTTGGTCGCGAGTGAATCTGCATCAGCAAGGACGCTGTTGAGGCCCGCACGTTCGTTCTCTATATCAATGACTAGCTGGCTGTCAGGAATAATGATGGTCGAGAGGAGCGCCGGCTGCGCACTGCGCGAATTGGTGAAAAGTGTGTCCGATTTAGTATTGACCGCATCATCGAGCGCCGCGGCGGTGTTTTGGAGCGTGGCGAGGGCCGACGTCTGTGCATTGGCCGCGCCCTGCGATGCCTGCGCGGCGCCGATGCTCGAGTTGGCCGCCGTACTACCGCTCGCTTTAGTGAGGTTGGCCTCTGCGGCGTCATACGCGCCCTGCGCCTGGAGCACTGCCGCCTCCTGGCTACTATTATCAAATTGTGCGATTACCGCCCCTGCCGCGACATGGTCACCAAGCGCGCGTGAGAGGCTGACGATTTCGCCGGAACTCTGCGCGAGAACATTCGCTTCACTCAACGACGTAACATTGCCGACAACCGGCAGAGGGCCGGTCTGCGACGACAGGCTCGCCACCGAGGCAATCTTCACATGCGAGACCCCCGACGCCGCAACGTCGGTCGAAGGCGTCTTGGCGGCAAAATGCACGATAAGAATAATCGCAACCAAAATCACCGCCCCGCCGCCGATGCTATAGCGGCGGGGCATCTGCGCTATAAATCGCCCTATTTTTCTAAAAATATTCATAAAGGTAACAATTAATGTGGCCGGGATTTTTAAGGCCCGACCACTCTATAAACTACCATATTCCTGGCTGTAATTGCCATGATATGGCTTAAACGATGGTTATCAATTACTACTAACTCGCCTTAAAGATGACTCCTGTCGGCGTGACAAATTCAGCGGCGTCGGGCACCCAGGGGTGGCAATTCGAGGAAAATTGGGTGGTGTCGGTTACCGCGATGACCCCACCTTGCGGTTGCTTTACTATCGCACCGCTCGCGGTAATAGCCGCCTTTACACCGCTCGTCTGGCCATTTACCCAGGTATATGAATAGCCGTTTGCGCGGATGATGTGGATAGTGGTGTCATTACCATGACTATCGGTCGAAACAAAGTTGAGTCGTGTCTTGCCGCCTGCGGCATAGACCGTGCCGCTCGTCTTGCTGTCGCCCGTACTAGTATCGACGGTGCAGGTATAGTTGCCGCCCTGGGTTGTGAGCGCGTGCAGAGTGGTCGCTTTTGCAGTAGTAGCTGTAGGCGCCCCGTTGGCGGTATTGGTTGAGCTCGCTACCGAGCCTGCCGTATTAGCCGTGGGCGAAGCACTCGGAGTAAACAGATACCATGCACCTGCTACCAATACCAAAACTACGAGCACGCCGATGATGATCTTTTCTCTTTGCGACATAGTCATTAAAAAGTTATGCACGAAAATAATAATAGGTGCGGTCTCACGCAAGCATCATAAAACACCCCACCTGATTTTTTCATGAAGGACAATTCAATATAAAAACACCTCGGCGGAGAGAGAGGGATTCGAACCCTCGGTGCCTTGCGACACACAGACTTTCCAGGTCTGCCGATTAAACCACTCTCGCATCTCTCCGTGCGCTCCCTATAGTGCGTTAAAAATCGACTTTGCTCAAGGTATATAAAAAATTAGGCCCCACCGCGCGCCGCGCGGTGGGGACCGATGGGACCGCTCTTGGACGGTCAGGCGGACTAGCGGCGAGCGCCAACTGTCCTTATTGGGGATACCACGCGACCATGCGCTTGCCGGTCGGCGTGATATAGGGCATGCAGTCGAGACCCGATGCCGACTGCCCCTGAACCTCCGGCTTACGCAAGATGCGCCTTGGCATCCGCGGTGCCGGCCTGTTTCCACGACCGCGACAATGAGACTTCGCCATTTGGGCCTTCTCCCTTGAGCCGGTCCCACCACGAGACCGACAAAATTGTTTATAGCACGCCAAGAAAAAGCGTCAATCTTATCTATCCCCAACCAGAGCTTTTATTCTGTCCGCGATTGGCGGATGCGTAGAAAAAAGTTTTGTGAGAAAGCTCGTGCTTGCGCGCGCGCCAAAGGGGTTTGAGATATAGAGGTGTGCGGTGGCATTGCTCGCGCCCCTCATCGGCAGCTGATATTGGCCGATTTTTTGGAGCGCCGAGGCGAGGCCCTCGGGATAGCGCGTGAGGAGTGCGCCCGAAGCATCAGCCAAAAATTCGCGCTTGCGCGAAATAGCAAGCTGGATGAGCGTCGCCAAAATAGGCGCGAGGATAATAAAGACGATGGCGATGGCGGCCATAATCGGATTGCCGCGTTCATCGTTGTTGCCTCTGCCGAAAAATGAAGTGCGCAAGAAAATGTCAGCCACGAGCGTGACGATGCCCACCAAAACCACCGCCACGGTCGAGACGACCATGTCGCGATTGCCGATGTGCGAGAGCTCGTGCGCGATAACGCCCTGGAGCTCGTTGCTATCCATCATACCGAGGAGGCCAGTCGTCACCGCCAGCGCCGCGTGGCTTGCATTCCTCCCGGTGGCGAACGCGTTGGGCTGTGGATCGTTTATGATATACACTCTCGGCTTCGGGAGCCCTGCCGTTATTGAGAGATTCTCAACAATGCGATTGAGCGCAATATATTGCGGCCCATCGGCCGGCGTCGCGCGTGCCATCGCGATGACCAGTTTGTCGGAGAACCAGTAGCTCCCGATGTTCATGCCGATGGCAAGAATCACCGCAATAACTAAAATGCCCGGGTTGTTCAGATACCACGAGATAGCCCAGCCGACCGCTACGACGACCGCCAAAAAGACACTCATCAAGACCCAGGTCTTGGCGGTATTTTCAGTTTGATGGGTATAAAGAGTGGCCATAATGTATTGATTATTTTGCGCGCGATTTCAGTATAGTATCGGCTGTGCGGATTTCTTCAAGCGCATTGCCGACGAGATCATACTTCTCGGCCTCTTCAAGCGTGACCCAAGCGTATTCTGAAACTTCGATGCCGTCCGGCACTACCTCGCCGCCAACATACGGGGCAAAGAAGCTTAAAACCAAAACCGGCGTGCCATTGGGTTGGATAAAAGCGATGTCGCAGAGATATTCGGGCTTCCCTATCTCAAGCCCGACTTCTTCCCGAACCTCGCGCCTGAGTGCTCGCTCGAGCGCGCCCGCCCACTGGCCATCTACGCCCGATTTTTCATTCAGATAATCGTCCACCGAAAGCCCGCCGCCCGGTGGGAGCCACCGGCCGGGGTGAATCCGCTTTTTGTCGCCGCGCTTGATGATGAGGAAGGTCCCATCAGGCCGATACACGAGCGCGGTTGCCGCGACGCGATGGAGCTCTTTATCTTTAATTTCCATTTGCTACCAACTAGAACTTCACAGCGATCGGCTGGCGCGCGGCTTGGTCGGCATCGCCGAGCTCGAAGAATGTCTTTGGGCCGAAGTTGAACATCCCTGCGATGAGATTGCCCGGGAAGCTCTGCACCGCGGTGTTGAGATCCATCACCGTGCTGTTATAGAAGCGGCGTGCGGCCTGGATTTTATTTTCGGTATCGGAGAGCTCGCCTTGGAGCGCGAGGAAGTTTTGATTGGCTTTGAGATCCGGATACGCTTCAGAAACCGCAAAGAGCGACTTGAGCGCGCCGGTGAGCTGATTCTCGGCGGCACCTTTTGCCTCGGGGCCCTGCGCACCCATCGCCGCCGATCGAGCCGCCGTGACATTCTCAAAGACGCCTTTCTCGTGGCTCGCGTAGCCTTTGACCGTCTCGATAAGATTCGGGATCAAATCGTAGCGGCGTTTCAGCTGGACATCGATGTCCGACCACGCATTTTGCGCATGGTTCGTGAGCGCCACAAAATGCCGCTGGCCAAACACCACCCACAGCACCACCACTAAAACAACCGCGATCACAATATAGGTGATAATCATGGCCGAATTATAGCACAGACCCTACTAATTTTTGGATTTAGTAATCCATCCCGCCCATGTCGGGCATTTGGGGCGCGTCTTTTTCAACTTTTGGCTCTTCGGCGATGACCGCTTCGGTCGTGAGGAGCATAGCCGCGGCGGAGGAGGCGCGCTCGAGCGCAATGCGTGCAACTTTGAATGGATCCACGATGCCGAACGAAATCATATCCGCTACCATTTCATTTCTAATTGCATCGTACCCAGCATTACCTTTAGCGTCTTTAACTTGTTTGACAATAACACCAGCGTCCACTCCAGCATTTAGCGCAATTTGGCGGAGCGGCATCTCGAGCGCCTTGAGCACCACCTCGTAGCCCACACGTACCGCTTCATCCATCTTCTCGCGATTTTTGGCAAAACTTTCGGCGACTTTCTGCGCAGCTTTGACTAGAGCTGTGCCACCTCCCGCTACTATCCCTTCATCAATCGCGGCTTTGGTCGCATTTACTGCGTCCTCGATTTTCAACTTCAAATACTTCATCTCGGTCTCGGTCGCGGCGCCCACGCGGATGACCGCCACGCCGCCTTGGAGCTTGGCCAGGCGCTCATTGAGTTTTTCTTTATCGAATTTGCTGTCGGTCTGCTCAAGCTGGGCGCGGATCTGCGCCACGCGCGCATCGATATCCTTTTTAGCGCCCTTGCCTCCAACAATCACCGTCGAGTCTTTGGTGGCGATGACTTTGGCTGCGTGGCCAAGCATCGCGAGGGTGGCATTCTCAAATTTAACACCGGTCTTTTCTGAAATGACTTGGCCGCCGGTGAGCGCCGCAATGTCCTGGAGCATCTCCTCTTTGCGGTCGCCATAGCCCGGCGCTTTAACCGCGAGCACGTTAAAGGTGCCGCGCAGTTTGTTGAGCACAAAGGTCGTGAGTGCCTCGCCCTCGACATCGTCGGCAATAATGACGAGATCTTTTTTGCCGCTCTGGGCAACCTTCTCAAGAAGAGGCAATACTTCTTGAATCGATGAAATCTTTTTGTCAGTGATGAGGATGAGCGGGTCCTTATAGCTCGCCTCCATGCGGTTGGCATCGGTGACCATATAGGCCGAGACGTAGCCACGCTCGAACTCGAGCCCTTCGACAACCTCCTTCTCGATGCCGAGCGACTGGCTCTCTTCAACCGTCACGACGCCGTCTTTGCCCACCTCCTTTATGGTATCGGCGATTATTTTGCCGATTTCTTCAGACTCCGAAGAGACGGTCGCCACCTGGCGCACCTCTTCGTCGGTCTGGATTTTTTTGGCGAGCGACTTGAGCGCCGCAACCGCTTCGGCAGTTGCCTTCTCAATCCCCGAGCGCACACCCATGGCCGAGAGGCCCGCTTCGGTGTGCTTCATCCCCTCCTCGACGAGCGCCTGGAGGAGCACCACCGAGGTGGTCGTGCCGTCGCCGGCGATGTCATTGGTCTTGCTGGCAACTTCTTTCACCAGCTCGGCGCCCATATTTTCAAATTTATTGCTGAAGGAAATTTCTTTGGCGATCGAGACGCCGTCGTTGGTGATCATCGGGCCGCCGTAGCCTTTGTCGATAGCCACGTTGCGGCCGCGCGGGCCCAGCGTCACTTTGACCGTCTCGGCCGCTTTGTCGATACCGCTCTTGAGCGCGCGGCGAGCCCTTTCGTTAAAGAGAATTTGTTTTGCCATGTGATTTTGCTTATTTAGTAACGACGAGCGTGATTTCTACCTCCGAGACGATGTAATATTCGACACCTTTAATTTTTATCGGCTCATCCCACGGCTTTTTAAAATAGACGCGGTCGCCCGGCTTCACATCCAGCGGAGCGCGCTCGCCCTTCTCATTGCGCCGGCCGGGGCCAACCGCCACGACCGTGCCCTGCTCGGGCTTTTCTTTGGCCGAGTCGGGGATGATGAGGCCAAACGAGGTCACCGCGCCCGCCTCCTCGGCACTCAGAGGGCGCACAAGCACCCTGTCGCCCAAGGGCATGACGCCCATCTCGTTTTTGGCTTGAGTAATTTTTACTGCTTTTTTTACTACTTTTTTCGGCGCTGCTTTCTTCACCACTTTTTTAGCCATCTTCTTCGCTTTTTTCATTTGAAATAATCCTTATATAACCTGCTAAATCGTTGGCAGATTATACGTTAATTTGCTCGTGTGTGAACTTGACTAACTTAAAACAATAGTTTATTGTAGTTCCAGCGTAAAAATTGGCTCTTTGACCATGTGCAAAGAGCCCTCATCAGGAGGTGATGCTATGCGTAAGTTTTGGCGTTTGTGGTTTTCAGCGTGTACTGCAGGCCTTTCTGTTTCCGTGGTTTTCGTGCTGTTCGTCTTGGTGGGAAAATGGGATATCAACGCTATCGCAGTTGTTTCCATCACAATGGCACTGGTTGGTGGGAGCATAGTAAGCTTCCGCCAAAAGAGAGAAGGACCCCAAGTCCCCATCGAGGAGACGATAGAGAGGAACTGGCGGGTGGCTTCCTTCGGAATTCCTTGGCTGGTCATGCGTTTACTCAAACGCAAGCCATCCTGACCGTCCTTAGTTCTGCACTTGATTCTTGTGCGAATCCCCGGACACTGCGTCCGGGGGTATCGTTTTTTATATTTGACAACCTCTTTGCTTGGTAGTTTCATGGTTTGGGCAACTGGAGGATGTGCCAATGAAGGAAGTTGAACTTCGGGTCTTCGCGTCCATTCTTTCCTCCTACTGGAATGGGAAGGATCTCGAAATCCGAACCAATACTGAACGAACGGCTCGCGTGGCAGTGGGAGATGTTCTTATCATCAATCACACATTAAAGCGACGGGTCAAAGCTATCCGGTGGTACCGGGATTTTGAGAAAGCTCTCGCCGTTGAAAAACCGAGGAGAATTTTCCCCGGTTACGGCTGGAACAGCGATTCAATCCTGAAAGCTCTTCGCACTATTTACACTCCCGGAGCTGAAAACCGAGGCGTCCTCGTATTCGAGCTCGAGGATGTTTGAACCGCCGCGCAACTTAGTTGCGCGGCGGTCGTTGGTTTTGGCCCTCGTGAACTTGACTAACTTAAAACAATAGTTTATTGTAGTTTTCTCTGATCTTTCCACACATCGCCTGAAAGGAGGCGCACGTGAAAACTGGAAGAACTCTCCCGGGACTCGTTTGCGAGTTGGCCTCGATCTTTATACCAGCTGGGGGCATGCTCGCACTCCTGTTGTTCGCCTTTGGCGGCGCGTGGCTCCTTTCCCCCGTCTTGGAGCCTATGGTGAGATTGCTAAAACACCTTGGATGAACGCAACCCCGACCGCCCGCCACAGAAGCCCCGCTCGGCTCAAGTGGTCGGGCGGTTTCTGTTTGTATAACCCCAATTGCACCCCTCCCCGGCTTGTGCTAGTATCTTCCCAATGACCGTGCACGGCATATTGCCGTATATCCAAATAGTCCTCTCGCTTTTGCTCGTTATCTGCGTGCTCTTACAGCAGACGGGGGCATCACTCGGTGGGGCCTTTGGCGGAGATAACTTCTCTGCGGCCTATCACACGCGCCGCGGGCTCGAGAAGAACCTCTTCTGGGCGACCATCGTCATCGGGGTACTTTTCGCGATCTCGGCGTTTGCAGCGCTCATCATAGGCTAGCAAAACCCAACTTACGCAATCAACATGAACGACATTCTGTCTGCCGCGCGGCGGTTTTCTCTCTCTGCGCCGCTCTCATACGTCTCTTCGGCGCTGAATAAAATCCAGCGTATCGTTGACGCGTTCTCGGCCAGCGGCCGCCTTATTTTTTCTCTGCTCGCCGGGCTCTTGGTGGTGAGCAGTGCCGGGCTCCTTTTTTTGCTTAACGAAAATCTTTTAGTAACGGTGCCGGCTCATGGCGGCTCACTTTCCGAAGGGATCGTCGGCGCACCGCGCTTTATCAACCCGGTCTTGGCCGTCTCGGACGCCGATGATGATCTCACCGCGCTCGTTTATTCTGGCCTGCTTAAAGCGACTCCCGAGGGCGGCTATACGCCCGATTTGGCAGAGAGCTACACCATCTCACCGGACGGCAAAATATATACGGTCGTGCTTAAGAACAATGCGAAATTTCAGGACGGTACTGCCGTGACCGCCGACGACATCCTCTTTACCATTAGCAAAACCCAAGACCCGGTGCTCAAGAGCCCCCAGCAAGCCAACTGGACCGGTGTCACGGTCGAGGAGGTCGACCAGCACACCGTGCGCTTCACACTCGCGCAGGCCTACGCGCCGTTTATCGAAGATTTAACCTTGGGGATTTTGCCCAAACACCTCTGGCAGGGTGTGAGCGACACCGACTTCCCACTGAACGACCTCAACACCAGCCCCGTGGGCTCAGGGCCGTTCAAAGTCGGCTCAATAACGCGCACCTCCTCGGGTGTCCCAACCTCGTATACATTGGGCTCGTTTGGCGACTATGCGCTTGGGGCGCCGTATTTGGACAGCCTGACGCTACACTTCTATCAAAATGAGAATGATCTCCTCTCTGCGCTCAAGAGCGGCCAGGTGGCAGCGGCGAGCGGTATTTCTCCCGAGGCAATTTCGCAGTTGAAAGGATTCCCGATCCAAACCGCGCCGCTCGATCGCGTCTTTGGCGTATTCTTCAATCAAAATCAGTCGGCCGTCTTGCGCGATGCCATGGTCAGGCAGGCTCTAAGCGACGCCGTCGATCGCGCCGGGCTCATCTCTTCGGTTCTGGGTGGCTATGGTGTGTCGATTGATGGCCCCGTACCGCCTGGCGTGTTGGCCGGGGCGGGCTCTACCCTCTCAAGTGCTAGCACGGATTCGACGAGCTCACCGCAGGCGGCCACCGATCTGGCCGCGGAAGCCCAGCAAAAACTTATCGCCGCCGGGTGGAAGTTTGGCCCGAGCGGTTTCCTAGAAAAAACAACCGGCACCGGCAAAAAAGCCACGACACAACAGCTCGCCTTCACGCTCACCACCGGCAATGTGCAGGAGTTGCGCGCTGTGGCTGATTATCTCAAAACAACCTGGGGCCGTATGGGTGCCAACGTCACGGTGCAGGTCTACGACCAGGGTGATTTGACCGAGCAGGTTATCCGACCGCGCAGTTATGACGCTCTCCTTTTTGGCGAGGTGGTGGGCCGCGAATTGGACCTCTTCGCGTTTTGGGACTCAAGCCAGCGGGTCGACCCCGGGCTCAATATCGCGCTGTATGCCAACGCGCTGGCCGACAAAGCCCTCGAACAACTCCGGCAGACATCGGACCCGAGCACTCGCGCAAAACTTTATGCGCAGTTCAATGCACAGATTCAAAAAGATATGCCCGCGATATTTCTCTATGCGCCGGATTTCGTGTATACTATTCCGAAAGGCATCCAGGGTGTGAATCTCGGTCTTATCGAGAGTCCGAGCGATCGCTATCTAAGCGTCGCGGGGTGGCATCAAGAAACTGATCACGTGTGGCCGCTTTTTATTAAAAAATAACCAGTAACGAATGGACCAAGATAAAAAACCAAGTAAGAGGCCAGCTGCCGCAGGCCGAGGTCGCCCCCTTGGGCGCACGGGTGCTCCTAGAGCGCGCCGCGGGGTCGGCCGCGCCGGCAGCCCCAAGCCGTATCAGCCACACCCGCCGCGCCCTGATATTATGGCGAGCGCTCTGCGCGAGCAAGGCCCTAACGGCAACGACGAGAAACCCATCCCGCCGCTCGAGCTGGGCAATATCCGCATTATCCCTTTGGGTGGTGTCGAAGAAATCGGCCGCAACATGACCATGGTCGAGTTTGGCGACGACATCGTCGTCATCGACTGCGGCTTCCAATTTAAAGAGGACGACACGCCGGGCATCGACTACATCCTTCCCAACACTAAATATCTCGAGGATCGCGTTTCAAAAATCCGCGGCCTCTTCATCACCCACGGCCACCTCGACCATATCGGCGCCGTCCCCTACCTCATCGACCGCATCGGCTATCCGCCGGTCTACACGCGTGGGCTCACCGCCGTGATGATCCGCAAGCGTCAGGAAGAATTCCCTCACCTGAAGCCACTGGATATTTTCGAAGTCGAAAAAGAAGACACTATAAAGGCCGGCAATTTGCGCGTGCGCTTTTTCTCGGTCTCCCACACTATCCCCGATTCGATGGGTGTCATCATCGAGACCCCGTATGGCATGGTGGTCTTTACGGGCGACTTGCGCCTCGACCACACCGACGGCGTTCCGTCCGAAAAAGAAGAAAAGGAGTTTGCTTTTTTCAAAGATAAAAAAGTGCTCTTTCTCGGATCGGACTCGACCAACGCGGATAAGCCGGGCTTCTCGCTCCCCGAGCGCCTCGTGCAAAAAAATCTCGATGACATCATCACCAACACCAAAAATCGCCTTATCATCGGGACTTTTTCCTCACAGCTTGAGCGCATCATGCGCATGCTCGAGTGTGCCGAGCGCGTGGGGCGCAAGGTGCTCGTCGAGGGCCGCAGCATGAAGGTCAACATCGAGATAGTGAAGCAGTTGGGCATGCTCAAAGTGGATGAAAAGACGTTTATCGACGCGGCCCAGCTCGACCATCTGCCCGACAGTAAAGTGATGATTCTCGCGACCGGGGCCCAAGGCGACGAGTTCGCGGCGCTGATGCGTATCGCGATGAAGACGCACAAATACGTGAAGATTAAAAAAGGCGACACGGTGGTGCTCTCTTCATCGGTGGTGCCGGGCAACGAGCGCGCCGTCCAAAAACTTAAAGATAACCTCTCGCGCCAGGGCGCGCAGATTATCGACCGGCAAATTATGGACATCCATGCCTCGGGGCACGCTAACCGCGACGAGACCTTCTGGATCCATTCTAAAATAAATCCCAGATTCTTCATGCCCATGCATGGCTATCACTACATGTTGCGGGTGCACGCCGACATCGCCAAGGCCTGCGGCCGCGCCGAGGAGGATATCGTCATCCCCGATAACAGTGCCATCATCGAGATACGCGACGAGGGCACGAAGATTGTCCGGCTCAAAGAGATGGCACCCAACGGCCTGCGGCTCGTCGA
Organism: Candidatus Adlerbacteria bacterium; assembly: GCA_903900775.1. Classification (GTDB taxonomy): domain Bacteria; phylum Patescibacteriota; class Minisyncoccia; order Phycocordibacterales; family SBAW01; genus GWA1-54-10. The sequence continues at coordinate 14,826 of CAIUOD010000004.1, forward strand.
CGGCTTCTCCATCGGCGACATCCAAGAGGTGGTCATTCGCGACAGGACGGTGCTCGCCGCCGAAGGTATGTTCGTGATTATCGCCACGGTTAACCACAAGACCGGCCGCCTGCGCAAGAGCCCCGACATCATCTCGCGCGGCTTCGTCTACCTACGAGAAAATCAGGAATTGCTCCAGCAGACGCGCCTCATTGTGAAGAAAGCGATTGAGGATACGGCCAAAGGCCAGCAACCGGTCAACTTCGACTTTGTCAAAAATAATGTGACCGACGCCGTGGCGCGCTTCCTCTTCGAGAAAACCAACAAGCGTCCCATCGTCATCCCGGTGATCTTGGTGGTATAAAATACTCTTATTTTAAGCCGTATTTACTTAAAAGCTCGACAAGGGCTTGACAATAAAACTGGTTGGTGTATACTACTATGTAGCATTCAAGGAGGGTGCTAGATATGGAGGTGTAGTTCTTCCAGCCGACAAGAATCAAAAGCACACAATAGGCCGCCTCACCCGCGGCCTTTTTTTTGCCCAAATTTTCAATCTAAAACAGAAAATTTTTTATTGCGGAATGTGATTAATTTTTCTTTTTGTAATTTTACAAGCTCGTGTTTTATTTCTTTCTGTTCCTGCGAAATTGTTTTTGAAAGATGTTCCAATGTTTTAGGAGATTTGAGAAGCTCGCGCAGGATTGCGCCGCGCAGTTGGCGTGATGAGCCCTCAAATTTGGATTGCTTGATGTAGTGTTTACTTTTTGTATTGAGTTTAATCCCCTGCTTTTTTAGATGCGCGCCATAATCCATGAGCGCTGCATAAAAATCACGCGGCGGCATGTTGGATTTTTTAAGCGCCTCTGCAACCCGCGGCAAAATCTCTTTATCTGAAACCTGCTTTTTATGTGCGAAACAAAAGTGAATAAAAACCGTGCGTATATTGGTCTCTATAAAAATCTCGGGCACGTTGTAAGCAAAAGCGGCCACTGCTCGCGCGGTATAGGGCCCAACACCGGGGAGTTTTTCTAATTCTTCGGCTTTTTTCGGGAATATGCCGCCGAAATCGCGCGCTATTATTTTAGCTGCTTCGTGCAAATACTTGGCGCGGCGATTATAGCCGAGCCCGCTCCACGCCTTAAGAACTTTTGAGAGCGGTACTCGCGCCAGCGTTTGAGCATCGGGAAACTCCTGCAAAAACTTTTTATAAAACGGTATCACGCGCTCAACCTGTGTCTGTTGGAGCATGATCTCCGAAACAAGTACTTTATATGGATCGAACGATTTACCCTGCGTAGCCTTGTGCGAAGTAGGGCGCCACGGCAAATGACTCCTGCCTTCTTTTTTGTAGAAAGCTGAAACTGCTTGCAATAGTTTTTGTACATTTGTCATAAATCTTCGTTTTGCTGAAGTCCATACTAACGCAAAAACGCCCCCGAAGGGGCGTTTTTGCTAGCAAGAGAACGAGGAGGCTTACGCCGCGCGGCGATAGCCACCCTCGCTACCCTCCGCCTTGGGACGAGCATCGGAGACGGTGAGCATGCGGCCGGCGAACTCCTTGCCATTCCACATGGCAATAGCACCATCAGCGCCTGCATCATCGGCCATCTCGACGAAGCCGAAGCCCCGGGAGCGACCTGTCTCGCGATCGGTCACAATGGCTGCCGAGGCGACTTCACCAGCTTTGGCGAAGGCGTCGCGGAGCTCGTCACCTGTGGTGCGGTACGGAAGACCGCCCACAAATAGTTTGCGTACCATAGTGTGCGAAAGAAACGACTAAACGTTCGTTCGTAAGCCGACCCTCCTGCACCATATGGCACGCCGGAGAACTTACTCGAACGCCAGCAGTGTAGCACGAGGGTGAGGCTTGGCAAGAGCGTTAATGCACAAGCCTTGCGGTGACCACCAGTCGTTTATCAAATTGATGGTTCGCGGTATCCCACTGCCCGTCGCAAGTGATAAGTACCAGTTGTGAAGGGCCCGAGGTGGCAAAAATAGCGCCGTCGGGTGCCGCATTGGCCGCATAGGCCTGCGTCCCCACCACAACATACGAGAGTTTATTACCTGAAGAGTCTGTAACAATCAAGGCGTCGCCCAAGGTGAGGCTCGAGAGATGTTCAAAGACGCCTGCCTTGGTGAGTGCATTGTTGACGTGGCCATCAATGACCGCGTTGCCCGGAGCGCCCGGCTTGGCCCCCAATGAGTACCACGCGACGTTTTCAAAATTCGACGGCGTCGCCATCGAGCCATCCGCTTTGAGCCCGACTTGCTCGACCGTAGCCTCAACCCCGATCGCAGGGATAGCGAGGCGCACAGGTGTCAGCGGCGCGGTCGAGGTGGCACTCAATTGATTGAGAACAGTAGGGTCAAGCGCGAGCGCCGGCCCGAGCGCCAATTCATTCGCGCTCAGAGTGATTATCTGGCCGTGAGCAAAGGCTGCCGTGGTAAGCGAGAGGATATTCCACGCGCCCACGACAACAACCAGCGCCCCGATAATGGCGAGGGTATTAACCCAGAATGGCGAAAGAGATTTTGCGTACATATGGATAGGAAGCTATCGCCGCGGCACCCAAGAGGGCGAGAGCGAGCGCATACTCAAGCGCGGTATGCGGCTCAAAGCCGGTGTTCGGCAAGGTTGGTACTACCGAAGAGCTCGGATAGTAGGTAGCAGTAACCGATGAAGCACCCGGATACACAACTGCCTGCGCGGTGCTCACAATATTGACGGTGCAGATCGCGGTCTGTGCACCGTTTGAGACGGTTACCGTTTGCACGCCGCTGGTTTGGAAGAGTGTCGTTAGCGTGGGGCCAATATTAAGGAAACTGCGGCTCGGCGTCTGCCAGTTGTATCCTGACTGCGCGGGCAAGCCGTTAACAAATGTGCCTTGGATGCCGTTCTCTACCGTGAAGGTAACCGACTGGCCGATATTAACGGTCTGATACGACGGTGTGCAGGTGAGCGGTTGAAGAGTGGTGTAGGGATACGGGTACGGTGTCGGATACGAGTACTGATTTGCTGAAGAGGTTTCGGTCACGACGCACGTCGGCCCCTGGCCGAGATAATCAATAGAACCCGAGCAACCCGCCGAGTATGAAGCCGTGAAGCCTGCAGGAGCATTAGCGATAGAGACCAAGTAGTTACCAACTCCCATCTGGACCGGTGTGCCATAAATCGAGCCAGCAAACGTTGAGGGAGTTGGGTTGGTGCCCGAGACCGTCACCGTAAAATTGCTGGGCGCGTAGGTGGCGTTCGTATCCGACGGATTCATCACCTGCACATAGACGAGGAGTGTTCGCGGGCCGCAAACCGAGCCGTTGTAACTATAGCCATACGGGTCGCTATTGGTTGGATACGAATATCCACAATGGGCGCTCGTATTATAATTATAGGATTGAGCCGAAACAAAAAGCGGCAGGGCCGCAAGTGTGAGCGCGGTGAGAGTGATACCGAGTGAGCGGGCGAGTGACATAGTATGTAATGATATTAATGAATAAGTATGATGAAATAACGATGAGCGGGAGCTGAAATCTGCCGCCACCCTACCACGCCTTCGCCAGTATTGCAAGTGTTACAACCCACCTAAACTATTGAGATTCCCTACTCCTTCGGCCGTGAGAAACGACGGGGCAACGAACAGTATCGCAATCAGCGGGATGATAATAAGAGCGGCGGTGATAATACCGGTCCAGAGCATATATTTGCGCACTTTTTCGCTCGACGCATAGGAAGCGTCTATCTTGCCCTGCAGTTCGGCGAGTTTTAATTCTATTCTATCGAGCTGTTCGTTCATGAAAATAAGTATATACCCGAGCGGGCGGCTATCCACACCCTCTTGACGTTGAGCGCCGCCTTGGTATATACTTAGGCAACCTAACTATTCATATGGTGAACAAAAAAGAATCTACATTTTCGCTCCTTTTCGCCTTCGGGCGGCTCGTCCGTAGCCGCACCGAGGCTCGCGGCGCGCTCCCGATGAGCCAACTTGAAGCTCTGCATTATGTCGCCGAGGCAAAACGCCCCACCATGCAGGAGGTCGCCCACCACCAATGCGTCTCCGCCCCTTCAGCAACCGCGATTATCGAAGAGCTCGCCGAAGCGGGCTACCTGACCCGTGTGCGTGACACCAACGACCGCCGCCAAGTGCGCCTGGCGCTCACCGTGCGTGGGCGCGCGGCACTGCGCCGGAGCTTCGCGGCGCGCAAGCGCGCCGTAGAGCAAATCCTGACGGGTCTCAATGCTCACGAGCGCGTGGTATTTCATCGCGTGCTCCAGCATATCGTCAATGCGTAATAGCAATTATTTATAACTACCCTATAACATAACGTATGGACTCTATTAAAAAATTTTTTGATAAAGAAGTGCTCGGGCATCCGCTGGTGCTCGCGGCGATAGGCGCGGTGGTGGTAATCGCTCTCGCGAGCGGCGTCTACTATATCTCTGCCACCCGCACACCCGCTACCTCGTGGGGCACGGCGAGTGTGGGCTCCATCGAGCAGGTGGTGGTAGGCACGGGCACGGTTGCGCCCGCACAAAATCCCGACCTCGCCTTTCAAAGTGGCGGCCGTGTCGCCGCGGTCAACGTCGCGGTCGGGCAGAATGTCGGCGTCGGCGAAGTGCTTGCCTCGCTCGACACTGCTTCGCTGAATGCGGCACTCTCGCAGGCGAAGGCCGCTCTCGCATCCCAAAAAGCCAAACTCGACGCGATGCAGGCCGGCGCACTCCAAACCGATGTCGATGCTAAAAAGACTGCCGTAGCACAAGCGCAACAAGTGCTTACTAATCTCTACTCTAGCGTGCCTGCCGCCATAGAGAACGCTTACCAAGCGACCTATTCTGGTTTACACACCAACACAGACACTCTCTTTTCAAACCCTGATTCGCAAAATCCGACCCTTCTCTTCCAAACTACTGACAGTCAAGCTTCGACCAACGTGACGAGCGGGCGGACGGTACTGAAAAATGCGCTGGTGGCATGGCAACCCGAGGCCGCCACGCTCGCGGCTCCGGGTGCCGCACCCTCCCCTGCCGACTTGGACACGGCACTTGGCTACTCGCTCGAGCAATTGAAAATTGCCCAGACCTTCGATGGCTATCTGCTTGAAGCACTTGGCGCATCCATCCCGTCGAACAATTTTACGCAAAGCCAGCTCGGCGCGGCGCGGGTCGCCGCAGGGACACTGAGCGGCTCGATAAACAATCTCATCACTTCACTACAGCAAACACAACAGCAGATTGCATCGGCAAAAATCGGCGTGCAAAGCGCGACCGATTCTCTCAATCAAACGCTGGCCGGCTCGACGTCGCAGGATATCGAAGCCGCACAAGCCGCGGTGGCAGGCGCTGAAGCTGGGGTAGAGAGTGCCCAGGCATTGCTTGGCAACGCCATCGTCGTGGCGCCGTTCTCGGGCACCGTCTCAAGTGTCGCAGTCAAAAGCGGCCAAGTGGTGGCACCCAACACCACGGCCGTCTCGCTCACGCCACACAGCGCTCTGCAAGTTGAGGTCTATGTGAGCGAAGTTGATGCAGCCGTCCTTAAGAGCGGGCAAGCGGCTGAAGTCACGCTTGATGCCTACGGCACGGGACGCCTCTTCCCTGCGACGGTTGTCTCGGTTGACCGCTCACCGAGCGGCAGTGGCAACACTGTGGGTTATAAAGTAACGTTGCAATTTGCTGAAAACGATTCGGCCATCGCGCTCGGTATGGGAGCAAATGTTTCCATCGTCGCGGCTCAAAAAAATAATGTTGTTATTGTGCCAATCTCTGCGGTCATCCAAAACGGCAACCAGGATTTCGTGCTCGTGCCTGCCACCTCGGGCACTTCACCGCGCGCGGTCACGCTGGGTATTGAGAGCGCAGGCTCTGTCGAGATTACCTCGGGACTCGCCCCGGGGGAGACGTATCTTTTAACCGCACACTAAAATCACCATCATGCCAAAACAAGAAGCTCTAGCAAAACCCCAGAAACGCATGAGTCGGCGCGTCATCGTGCTCGCCGCCTTTATCGTGGTGGTAGTGGGCGGCAGTATCGCGGCGTTCACCTACTTAAGCGCATCGAGCAAAACAATCTATATCGACAAAGCGCAGATAGCCGCGCCAGCGGTCGATTTGGGGCCGAGTGCTCCTGGTATCCTCCAGGCGGTCTACGTGGCCGAGGGCGACATCGTGGCGCCCAACACCGTCGTGGCAGAGGTCGGCACCGAGCTTATCAAGACAACGCAGGGAGGCCTCGTCACCGTGGTTAATAACAACATCGGCAAAACCGTAAGCCCGGGGAACACAGTTGTGGAGACCATCGACCCCTTGGCTTTGCGCGTCACGGGGCAAATCGCGGAAGATAAGGGTTTAGTCGACATTAAACCCGGCCAACGCGCGGTGTTCGAGATCGACGCCTTCGGCAGTAAACAGTATGAAGGCATTGTCGACGAAGTGGCACCCGAGGCGGTGAGCAGTGACGTGGTCTTCACTATTTCGGACAAGCGCCAAGAGCAAAATTTCGAAGTCAAAGTGCGCTTTGACACGGTGAAGTATCCCGAACTCAAGAACGGTATGTCGGCCAAAATCTGGGTGTACAAAAATTAGTTCGGGCAGAAAATCTAATGGAAGAAAAGAACCCCATGCGATGGATGATCCTGCTGACGGTTATCGTCGGCACGTTTCTCGGCCGGCTCGACCAGACCATCGTCAACCTCGCGCTCCCCAAAATCATCAACGACTTCGCCATCACCGTCTCGGCCGCGGGCTGGATAGCCACGGCCTACATTTTGGCGAACGCGGTGTTTGTGCCGGTCTGGGGCAAGCTCGGCGACACGGTGGGGCGCAAAAAAGTCTATATCATCGGCTTCGCGATGTTTATTGTGGGCTCGGCGCTCGCCGGCCTCTCATGGAATTTTAGCTCGATGATCGTCTTTCGCGTCATTCAGGCTATTGCTGGTTCCGCCGACTACCCCACCGCGATGGCTATCATCGCTTTTACCTTCAGCGAAGGCCGCGAGCGAGCGCAAGCGCTCGGCATTTGGTCGTCGTCGTTCGCGGCGGCGTCGGTCTTCGGCCCGCTCATCGGCGGCCCCATCATCGACAACCTCGGCTGGCGCTGGGTCTTTTTAGTAAATATTCCTGTCGGGATTGTGGGACTCCTCATGGCGCTCATCTTTGTGCCGGAGTCGAAGGCGGCCTATCAAGGCTCTCGTTCGTTCGACTGGTGGGGCGCTATCACGCTCGGGAGCGCGCTCTCCAGCCTGGTGTTAGTGCTCGACCAAGGCACCGACTGGGGCTGGATCTCGACCAATAGTTTCCTGTGTTACCTTGCCATCGTCGTCTTCATCTCTATTTTCTATATCATCGAACGCGATCACCCCGAGCCTATTGTGGATCTCAAATTCTTCAAAAATGCGACCTTCCTCAACGTGATGGGCAACAACTTCCTCGTCTTTATGGGGCTCATGGGGGGTGTTTTTCTTATTCCCATTTTTGCGCAAACGTTCTTGGGCTACACCGCCACCGAGTCTGGTTATCTTTTTATGCCCATGGCGCTGGCACTTATGTTGGCGGCCCCTTTGGGGGGCGCTTTGGTGGGCCGCGTTGAGGCGCGATGGGTCATTATGGCTTCAACCTTCGTCGCCTCATTCGGTTTCATCCTTTTCTCGATATTTATTGATGTGCGCGCCACGGCCCTGGATATTATGTTCCCGCTCTTTGTGATGGCCTTCGGCCTGGGCTTTGGTATGTCACAACGCACCGCGGCAGTGGCCGCCATTGTGCCAAAAGAGGAAATCGGCGTGGCCTCCTCCATCCTCGCCTTGGCGCGCAACATTGCCGGAGCCTTTGGCATTGCACTTTTCGGCACGCTACTAAACTCGGTTACCGAAAGCAACGTGCTCTCGATAGCGCAAAACAGCGCGGTCAATATGCAGCTTGCGCTCCAGGCGGGCAATACGCATGCGATGCAGACCTTCATCTCTCTCATCGAGCTCAAGGCGCAGGTGAATGCCTATAACACGGTCTTCCTCTCCGCCGCGGCGCTCTTGGCCGTTGGCGCTATCGCAACTTACTGGCTGAAGATCCCCGAGAAAGTCCTCGAAGAGCCGATTTATATTGAAGGATAGCTCATAAGGCTCTTTTCTGATACGGTATCTCTGGTTGCAACTCTAACCGGGAGTAAACAATATGAACCCGTTAATGGCTATAGGGCCAATCGACGGACGCTACCACGACGTGACCAAGGTACTCGCCCCATACTTCAGCGAGTCCGCCCTCACCAAGTGCCGTGTCTTCGTGATGACCGAGCACCTTCTCGCGCTCTCCAGGCACCCACAGGTACCCTTGCGAGCGCTTACCAAGGGGGAGATATTGCTCGTCCACCGGCTCCAGAAGATCTCTCCCGAGGACGCCGAGATCATCAAGGCCATCGAAAAGACCGGCTACGGCACTATCAAGCGGACGAATCACGACGTGAAGGCCTGCGAGCTCTATCTGCGGATGAAGTTCGCCGAAACCTCGCTGGCTGATGTCGTCGAGTGGATACACTTCGGTCGTACCTCCGAAGACGTCGACAACTGTGCCTACGCGATCATGATCCGCGGCGCGATGCGTGACATACTCGCGCCCATCCTCGGGAGTAACTATGGCACTCTCAAGGACTTTGCCAAACGCTATGCCGATTTGCCGATGCTTGCCCGTACGCACGGTCAACCGGCGACGCCGACCACGCTTGGCAAAGAATTCAACGTCCACGCGCGTCGTCTGGTCGACCAGCTCAAGAAGTTGCCCAATCACAAGATCCAGGTTAAGTCCAACGGCGCCAGCGGCAACGACAACGCAGCGTGTGTGGCCATCCCTGAGGTGGACTGGCCCGACTTCGCGCATGACTTTTTGAACAAGTGTCTCAATCGAAGGACCCGTCCGAGGATCTTGGTGAATCCAGTGACGACTCAGGTCGAGTCGTTTGACTCCCATGCCGAGCTCTTCGAAATCCTGGAGCGCACGAACACCATTCTCACCGGTCTCTGCCAGGATCTCTGGCGGTATATCAGCGATGAGTGGTTCGTCCAAGTCGCCGTTCCGGGGGAAGTTGGTTCTTCTACGATGCCGCAGAAGGTCAACCCCATCGAACTTGAGAACGCCTGGGGAAATCTCGGCATGGCGAACGCACTCTTGGGGTTCTTCTGCGAGAAACTGCCAGTCTCATGGCTGCAGCGAGACCTCAGCGGCTCGACGGTTAGGCGGAACATCGGCGTAGCTTTCGCGCACTGCCTCATCGCCTACCAATCGATCGCGAAGGGGCTCGGCAAGATATCGGCCAACGAGCCCAAGATTCTCCAAGCGCTCGCCGACCATCCCGAAGTCATCGCGGAGGCTTACCAGACGATTCTCCGTGTGGCCGGATTCCCGAAAGCATATGATGCGCTGAAAGATCTCGTGCGCGGCAAAAAGGTCTCCATGGACGATCTGCACGAGTTTGTCCGCGGCCTCGACGTGCCCGAGGAGGTGAAGGCGCGAATGCTCGCCGTCACGCCGCGCAACTACATCGGCTTCGCTCCGCGCCTCGCGCGGATGTGAGCAACCACAACCTTTCCGCATATGCGGAACGCCGCCCAGAGCGATCTGGGCGGCGTTTTCTCTTCCAATATTTTTAGTAAAAACTACGGCGTCGTAGTGGTGGTCGTGGCAGGGGTCGAGGTTGCCGAAGGATTTACTTTGAGCCCTTTGAGAATGGTCGCGATGTCTTTGCGCCCAGCAACTATATCTTTCTGTGCCGTTGCAAGATCGGCGCGCGCTGTTTTAAGCGCCGCGGTATTGGCCGCCATTTTTGTTTTGTCTCCCTGATCTGGCACGAGCGTGGCCGAGATAGTTACCGACTGTTGCGCCTGCGCCGAAGCGTCCGAGAGTTTCGTGCCCAAGTCGGCGAGCGCCATGGAGAGCTTCGAAACGTCCGTGCCACTGCTTTGTGCTGCGGCCAAGCGGGTCTGGAGCTTCGTTCCGAGTGTGGTCATCATACCCGTAATGGTAACAATCCTGTCGGCGGCGGCGGCAATACGCCCCTGCGGCACCACGAGCGCGAAGATGCGGTACGACTGCGTTACCGACTGCACGTCTGTCTTGAGGGTCGCGGCATCGGTGTCAGCATCGATCTTAGCCTGGAGCGCGGTTAGACCCGCGACCTGTCCTTCGACGGCGGTCTTCAAACTCTGTTTAAACGCATCGGTGACTTTTTGCATCTGCCCAGCGCGCGTATCAAGATCGTTGAGCGCGGTGATACGGCGAGTGATTTCTTTATCGGCATGACTGATGGCCGTTTTCATTTTGGCAGTGACAGCAACCGGGGTTGAGCTGGCAGTGGCAGTTGTTTGAGCGAACGCAAGCGCCGGGGCGAGCAGAGTGCCCACCAAGACGAGCGCGGCAATTTTAGAAGGAGTTTTTTGCATGGTTAAAGATATGGATTAATAAGATTGTGCGACCGGCGTGTCGCTCATGCTCGAAGAAATATTGGTCGCATCCACGCTGTAGGCGCTTATCTGGGCATCGACAGCCGCCGCATCTTGCGTCAAAGCCGCGTCAGAAGTGTCGGCGTCCGCGCTCATGCCATTGGTCGGGGCAGGCGGCGTCGCGGCAACCGTCGAGCTGGCTGCGCTCGGCACCGCGGCGCTTTGCGAAGTCGCCCCCGTACCGCGAAGCCAGCCGCTCCACCACACCATCCAGGCGAGTGCCGCGATAACAATAAGCGCAATAATCCATTTAATTGCTGTTCCCATATTTTTTAATTATCTAATAGCAAAGCCAGTATACTACTCTCTCAAAACGATTGTCCACAAACGATATCTCTTAATGGGTAAAATAGACCATCTGTGGGCCGCCGACCCAGGTCGCCGAGCCATCACCCTCAATCGGGTACGTCTCCCCCAAATACTTAGGCACGCGAGAAAGCGAGAGGTCGAGGAACGCTTTGAGCGAGGCCGGAATTTCGCGGAGCGAATTTAAGAAGTAGCGCTCGTTCGACCTCCCCGCGTCAAACCCCACCGCAGAGAGTCCGAGCACCCGTGCAATAAAGAGCGCTCGGGGCAGATGGAAGCGTTGCGAAACGATAATAACCTGTGAGACGCCGAAGACCGCTTTGGCGCGATACATACTGCTATAGGTGTCGAAACCGGCATAATCCAAAAATATATCCTGCTGTGGCACGCCCGCGCCGAGCAGATATTCTCCCACCGGATAGACCTCGTTGTAGGTGAGCGTTGCATTGTCGCCGCTCACTAAAATTTTTTTAACTTTACCTGCCGCATAGAGCGCGAGTGCGGCGTCGGCGCGCTCTTTCATCACCGGCGAGAGCGCGCCACTCGAGGCCACCGAGGCCCCGAGCACGAGCGCCACCGGCTCGGGGGGCACCGCACTCGTCGAGGTATACACATTTGAGTTTGTAGCCGCGATGACCGCGAGATTAAACACCAACACCAAGGCAGTGGCGCTAAGCACAGCAAGCACCACCCATTGTACGGCTCGCTTCATAGTAGCAGTATAGCTTTTTCTTAAATTACCAGCGCTCAAGCGGGACGATCTCGCTTATATCACTGTGCATGGCGGGGATGACGCACAAGACTTTGCCCGCGATTTTAAAATCTTCGCGCAAGACAATGGGTTTGTATTTGGGATTTTTTGACTCGGGCCATAGGACGACCATCCCGGGCTGGCCGTTACCTCCGGGCACGCGCTCAAAGCGCTTCACGGTAACCATGTCGCCCACGATAGCCGCAACGCGGTCGCCATTTTCGGCGTGGTCGGTAAAGCGAATGAGCACGTAGTCGCCGGGGTTGATGCCCGCATCGGTCATACTGTCGCCCACCGCACGCACTGCGACGATGCCGCCTGAATCTTCCTCGACGATTTTTTTATCAACCTCCAAAAATTCGGTACGCTCTTCTGCCGCGAAGACGCTCAAGTCGTCACAGCCAACCGATGCAATAATCGGCACGGAGATCGTGCTCCCCCAGGCGCCGTCGGCATTGAGCAATTCGATATTGCGCTTAAAGCCGTGCCGTCGCACGAGGTAGCCCTTCTCTTCTAATATGTCGAGATATTGTGTGACGGTGCGCGAGGAGCTGAAGCCCAGCCGCGCGCGCAAGTCGGCAAGCGTGGGCGACTCGCCCTGCCGCTCGACGTAGTCTCTAATGGCGCCCAGAACCTTCTGCTGTTTATAGGTGAGAATTTTGTTCATGTGTGTATGATAGCACTGTATTTAGCGCAACTATACACACCATACACTAATCTGTGGATAACCCTTTAGCCGCGGTGCTCTCCGTCCATGCTGAAAAGCGTGTGGAAACGCAATTTGGCAACGCCAAAGAGATAGACGATTTCGAGAATGCCAGCCGTGTTGACGACCAAAAGGACTAAAAACCACCACGGTTTGCCGCGGCGCGCCGAGTGCCACAAGGCCAAACCCTTCCAAAAAAGCGTCCAGAGCGCCAAAAGCCCGAGCAAACCCAGGAGCGGACCCGAAAACGGCACATTTATAAAGTATCCATGCCAGCGAACAATGTCCAAACCATGACTATAATCATAATTGTTCATGAAGTAATTCTACCACGCAGTTGCCGGCGCAAGGCTTTGTGATTTGGGATAGTTTGAGCGACCAGCGCCCAGAAGGCCGGCGAGTGATTGAATTCGATAAGGTGGCACAGCTCGTGGGCGATGATGTAGTCGGCAAGCGAAGGTGGCAGGAGGACGATTTTATAATTAAAGTTGAGATTGCCGCGCTCACTACAGCTGCCCCAGCGAGATTTGTGATTTTTAATAAATATTTTACGCAAGGGCACGTGATAAAAATTGTTGAAATGCGCCAGGCGCGCGTGCACCAGCACGCGCGCCTGCTCGCGTTTCGCCAAATACTGCCGCCGGTTGCGCCCGCCAAGGCGGGCAGGCCGCAAGAAAAACGACATTTATTCTAGAGCGTTAAGGTCCGGCGGACGGCGTCAAACTGCGCGATGAGCGCATCACGATCGAAGGCTGTCTTGGTGCCAGCCGGATAATTGGCCAGTTGGGTTGAGTGGATGAGATAGCGCACCGCAGTGCACGGGCTCGTGCCCGGGAGCGCGTAGACGTCCTCCTCGTAGAGATTACCCGCCGCTCCACCACCGCCTTTTGCGTAGGAATAGGTAGTGCCACCGTCCGTCACCGTGCTGGTTGCCATAGTTTTCTCGCCGAAGAAGAGCGCAGCGTTGCACTCTTGCACATTGGGGAGCTGTTCGATTGAGACGCCGGTGTCGCTACTCGAGAGATTGGTGCCCGCGGCCATACTCGCCGGAATCGTTACTTTGACGCCTTTGATATCTCTACCCGGGCCGAGCTCTTGATAGGTGTACGGAGTATTGAGCGTGTAACCCGCCGGATAGCGGAAGGAGTAGCCCGCCGTGCCATCGCTGTATATTTGCGGGAGTGTGCCCGGGTCAGGTGCTACCGCTACACAGCCCGTGTAGGTTTGCTTTTGGTCTGTCCCCTCCTCAACAAATGCGCCGTTGCCTTTCTCCCAAAAAACAAGACTTTCGCTACCGGCCACCTGTGGATTACCGTCCGAGTAGCGCCCACCATCGGCCGAAAGGGTTTGTGGAAGCGATAGATTTCGGCCATCACTTAAAGTTAACTCGACTCTATTTTTATAAAAAACAGCAGTGATATTCTTACCAGCATCGCAGGCAAAGGCGACCGTCGCCACGGGATTGTTCTCCGAGGTGGGCGCCAGGGCCACGCGATGCCCCCACCACAGCCATACGCCGCCTATTACCACCACGACCAGCACGAGTAATGAGAGTGTTTTTGAGGTCTGCATACCTTTATTCTAGCATTATCCGAGATGCGCGTGATCATTCCACACCCACAACCACCACGGCTTCTCCTTGCTCGCGTCATAACAAAAGACACTCAATCCGGTATTCTGCATATGGAGGCTTCGAACAAAATCCTGGCATGCGGGGGCATTGAGATCGTCACCCAAAATAGCGCGCGCCGCAAGCATGCGCATAAAAAATCCATGCGTTACCACCAACACTTCATCCTCTTCTCGCTCGGCAAGATAAACAAGCGCCTTGCGCGCCCGCTCGTTTAGATCTTCAAAATTTTCTTCATCGGCGAAGTGATAACCCGGGATAGTAAAATTTTTATTAATTTCTTCTTGAGACGCGATGACCGCGGGGTCGCTCCGCGATTTACCTCGAAGAGCGCTCGGCGCGCGCGCCTCGACGAATAAATCAGCATATTCGGGAGCCATTCCGATTTCTTGAGAAATCGCCAGAGCCGTCTCGCGAGCGCGCCGGTCGGTGCTTGAGACTAAAAATGTGATCGGGAGCGTGGCACAGCGCTTGGCTATAAAAGTTGCTTGCTGTGCCCCTCGCTCGGTGAGCGGATGGTCGGGGTGGCCGCGCAGACCGCCCACATTCCCCTCGCTCTCGCCATGCCGGACAAAATAAACTTTTTTCATAGATATATAAATCGAGTATAGCACTTGGCCAAACGAAAAACCGCCCTCGGTTTCCCGAAGGCGGCTCTTCGCCTGCGCGACTACGCGCGGGAGACGTTGACGGCGCTCAGGCCTTTCTCGCCGCTCTGAACTTCAAAGGTGACAGTGTCGCCTTGGCGAAGCTCATCGAACGTGACGCCATTGAGATCCTTGGAGTGGAAGAAGAGATCCTTCGCCTCGCCTTCGCGAGAGATGAATCCAAACCCCCGGTCCGTCAAAGTTTTTATGGTTCCGGTCATGCTTTTTTTGATTATATTTTTTTGCTCTTGAGAAATCCGACCGCTTTCTTTAGTCCTATAGACCCCCCTATCATAGCAGGTAATGCCCTGGCTGTCCAGGCGTTGTACACACCCCTATTTTAAGGGTTATTTAGGCGATTGAACTAGTATAAAAAGTCGAAACCGCCAGCCCCTCGTGTGGGAACTGGCGGCTGAAGGTGGCCGAGCGTGGGCTAGACGAGCATCCCGCCCCAGCAAATGTGCTGCCCCATCTTCTCTCCCGTCTTGGTGTTGCAGATCTCATCCCGCGCAGTGAACTGCCGGAACGTGCCCACCACGCTGTTCCGATAGACCAGACCGAGGTGGTTCGGATGGGTGAAGATATACGGACCTCGGCCGCCGTAGAATCCTCCGCGGTATTGGGTGGCGAGCGCCAGCTTGAGCAGGGGGATGGTTTCCTTCTCGTACCATCCCTCGTAGTGCATGATCCAGAGCATCTCCGTTGGCGGGATACCCTCGTTGAGAAGCATGATCCAGGTTCTTCCGGTGAAACTGCACCACTCGTCGAAAAGCCAGAAAGGATGGGCCGAATAGTCGTATTCTTTCCAGCCGCTTTTGTAGCGATGGGGATGAATCGCATTGGAAGGATCGCCCGTCGGATAGCCGAGGAGCATCCCCCTGCAAAAGACCTCCTCCATTTGCTTGAGCGTTTCGGTGTAAGGCGTGCCGCCGACCAGCGTACGTCCCAGATCAATTTCGTCCCAAGGTTTCATTTGAGCCTCTCGTTGTGAACGCCAGGCGACAGGTTACAACAGATTATTTAAAAAGTCGAGATTAGAAATGCTCGGGGTTTTCGAGATGGATAAGCGCCATCATGACTGCATTTTTATTCAACCCAGTGCGATTGGTACGACCTTTGGTAAATAATTCAATGAACCCTCCGTGCTCGCCTATTTTGTCCTGTTGAGTAAGACCAGCGGATTTCGCAGCCTGACTCCCATCAAGACCCTCGTTCAAAATAAGATCGATAACTTTTTGCGGCCACTCGAACGCCTGCGATAATCCTAGATGAATTTGTTTGCCGTCAAAAATCGCACAGACGGCAACTTCCATATAGCCCGTTTTGGTCTGGGGCACCTCCATCAATCCGCCTTCGATGCCAAAGCCATAGTCGCGGCCCACTTGCGCCTGCTTGGCACGCGCCGCCGCGCCCGCGACCGTCTCACCCAAACTTTTGGGGTGGCCGAACTCTTCAATCTCTACCACTACACCCTCAACTTCCGCCCCCGCAAACAGCGGGTAGTCTTTTAAAATCTCCGCCACCGCTTCAACCTTTGTTTTATTTTTAGACCCCACGCCGACTTTCATATAAAGGAGTGTATCAGAACTTCTCCACGGCAAAAACCGCGATTTGCTATAGTGCCTATATGGAGACCCCGCAGGAAGAGCAAAAGATCAAGCGCTATTTTGAGATAAGCATATTGGTGAAAGGCGCTATTTCGCTCGCCGAGGTATTAGGTGGCCTGCTCGTGCTCGTAGTGCCACCGGCGCTTTTGACTGGTTGGATTATCTCTGCCTCAAACACCGAGCTCATCGAAGACCCAGGCGATTTTGTCGCCACCCATTCGCTCGCCATAGCCCAGCAATTCGCGGTCACGAGCGGGACCGTCATCGCCGTCTATCTACTCACGCGCGGGCTCATTAAGCTCGCGCTCGTGCTGGCGCTTTTAAAAAACAAATTATGGGCCTATCCCGCCTCGCTCGTGGTGCTCGGCCTCTTTATCGTCTACCAGCTCTACGAACTCTTGGTCAAATTCTCTTCAATCATCCTCACCATCACCATCTTCGATCTCATCGTTGTCTACTTTATCTGGCGCGAATATGTCATCATCCGCGAACACCTGCGAGGGCAGGCAGTAGATTAATTCGGTTTACTGTGCCACCAAGGTCGTGCCTTGGACGCGCAGATATTTACTCACGCCGACAGAAGGTTGCGCGGTCATCGGCTCATTGGGCTTGCGGTCGGCATAGTTAACGATGAGTTGACCATCTTTAATTTCGGTCGTCTGCGGAGCGATACGGTCGCCGAGCAAAACCGCGTTGGTCCCTTGATATCCTTGCACCTCTTTAAGCGCGGCAACTACATAATAGAACGTCCCGCTCCCGCCACCGCTCTGCGTGAAGATAAAAGCAACATCCGGCACGCCGTCGCCATTGAGGTCGCCCACGGCTTCGTTGCCAAAATAGACGGCGTCTTTATACTCTGCCGACACAGGGCCACCGCTAAAAATCGAGAAGGTGATATCGCAAGGACATTTGACCGGCTCGTTCGCGCCGCCGCCGTGGAAGACGGTGTGATACGCGATGATGATGCGTGTGTCTCCTTTTTTATACGCCATGACTTCGGCCCCCGGGCCGCCCGCCTCAAGCGTGATGTCCGGGCTCCAGCCGAGCGCGAGCAATTTATTTTTGTAGTACTCGTCAAAAGGCGTCGAGATGGCCGACAAATTAGAGATATTCGAGATAGTCTGCGACTCGACGATGTAGCCCACAAACGACGAGCTTGTGGTTGCCTCTTCGGCGCCCCATACAAGGCCGTTGTAGAGCGGATACACATCTGCCGAGAGATTATTCACCGCCGCAGGAGCCGGGTTCAGGTGTTTGGGCCCATAGAGATACATCCCTCCGGCGACAACAAGCAGGACGAGCACGGCAACCGGCAGGTAAGTTTTCATATGTCCAGCTTACACCATACCAAACACTACCAATGAAAGAGCTTCGCGAACCAATTCATAAAATTATTCATGAAGCCGCGACTTTTTTGTGGTGTCGTGCTCCCCTGCTGCCAGGTGTGCACTTGGTAGCCGCTCGAGGTTGCCGTGACCGAGACACCAACACCACCGTGCGTGGTGTAGTTCTCTTCGTGTGTCGTACCGTTCGTTACTGTTTTAATATGCACCGTCGAGCTGCTCTGGTTCTGATCTCCGGTTATTGTCTCTGTATCGACCTCGGCGCTCGTGTTGCCAGTTGTGATGGTGGTGCCGGGAGCGGCGTCATTGCCGCCCGTGTCAGACGACGCCTCGGTATACGACGTGATATTTGCATGCGCACTCATCGGTAGGAGTGCCACGAGCGCGAGGGTCAAAACAATTTTAGAGTGTGCGTTCAATCTCTTGTTCATAGTAATAGTTAGTGCAGCCACGCCGAGAAGACGTTGCCCAACATTTGCCAAGCACCCTTGGTCTGCGGCTTCACCGTAGGCGCGTTCTGCTCTACCAAAGTGGGTTTCGGTGTAGGTGTTTGAGCGACATTTTGTTTCGTAGATTTTGGTGTAACCGTTTTGCGCGGCTTGGTGGCCACTATCACCTGCCCTACTGGCCGAGCTGACGTGATGGTTGAGAGTGGCGCCGCACCGCATCCCAGCGCGTTAATTTTTTGCAAGGTCAGAGAGTAGACCAGCCCCGTGGGCGCAGTGAGCCCCATGGGTGCTAGGATGTCGCTCGCATAAGCGCGCTGGAAATTTTTCACGGCCGTCGTGGTGAGCGGCCCGAAGTATCCGGTTGTGGGTAGATTGGTCGCCTGCGTCGCATTGAGGAATTGCTGGAGCCGCAACACATCCGCTGCGTTGTTCGACTTCCCCGGCCGGAGATAATTCCAAATCAACGGCTGACAAGATAGTGCATCCGCGAGCGGCACAATATTTGCTGTCGTAGTTGCGGTCGTCGTTGCAACTGATAGCCCCGAAGATAAGAGATACACATCGCTCGTCGCTCCGACGGGAGAGATCTGCGAACCGAAGGTTACCGACGGTGCGCCCATGAGCCCGCTCACGCTCGCGACGTTGTGATAGAGCCCGGGCAGAGTCGAAGATGCATAGGCGACCGTATAGGTGAGTGTTATCTCATCGCCTGGCGCCACCGTGTCGAGATTCCATGAGTTGTTGTACATAACCGCGCCCGAGGGGTCGGTGAGCGTATCGGTGAGCACACCACCGTAGAGAGGGCCTCCGTCTTTTGCATCACGCACGACGACCGTGTAATTAACCGAGCTCGAAGCAGTGGTGGTGCCGATGTTCGCAACCTTCTCAACGGTAATTTTTGGATTCGGGGTCGTCGCAGAACTGTTAAAAAGAATACCGCCGCCCCCACCACCGCCTCCGCCACCACCTCCCGTGCCACCAGTGCCATTGTTCGTTTGTGGCGCGGGCGACGAAACAACGATAGTAACGTTTTCAGTATTGTCAGCGAGATTGCTGTCACCCTGGTCGCCCGAGATCGTTGCGGTGAGCGGGATGGTCAGCGTGGTACCGACTGGTAGCTGGGGCACATGTGCAGTGAAGCTAAAGTCGTGCGACTCTCCATGCGCAATAGTGCCGAGATTCCACGCCACGCCCGTGTCGGTCGAAGAGGCAGCCGGGTCGCCAAAGGTAAGTGTGCCCTGGTCGAAGTCGGCCTTCAGCATGACATTCGTCGCATCAACGCTCCCGTGGTTGGCGACCGTGAAGACATAGGTCACATCCGAGTCGGGTGGGGTCGGATTGGGTGTTTGTGCAACCGCACCAATCCACAAGTCGGGTTCGCCGAAGACGATATTGCCGGCCCAATTGCCGAAGATGTTGAATATAGCAAGTATCCAGTTGCGGCCGACGACGTTGGTGTTGACCATGTTGACGACATTGGCAACCGCATAAGCATTGCCGGTGTCGACGGTCGAGGTGCCGGTGTCTGACGTCGCTTGGTTATTACCGGTGAGCGCGTACACATGTACATCATTGTTCAGTGTCGCGGTGTTGGTGGAGGAGGCGACAAACGACGAGGAGTTGTAACACGGACCGCCGACCAGCGTGTGATTCGCATATTGGCAATCAGTGCCCTGCGTTGAATCGGAACTCGTCGCATTGGCGCTCACGAGCTCGACGCCATCGGGCGTTTGTTGCCAGAGGATGCCGGGCGGGAGCCCTTGGACCGTGCCCGTCCAATTGCCCCACACGCGAAAGAGCATGAAGACTGAAGCACCGCCAAGCAAGTTGGTATTTTCTTGATTGAAGGTGTTTGCCATCGTATAGGCATTGCCGGTTGTCACGTCTCCCGTGCTCGTCGCACTGGAGGTGGAGGCGGTGTTGTCGCCGGTTAGAGCATCCGCCGTGGTTGAAGCGGTTGTGGTGCCAAGGTTGGTATTATTGGCGGTATAGGAGCTCGAATTCATCTGCGGCAGGGCGCCGCCTTGAGCGAAAAGTTTTTGGAAGAAATCCGCACCCGGCAGGACAATGTTTTTCATGAGGTCACCAAAGTTGTTGAACGAGACCAAAAGATAGCTCGAGTTGACGATGTTGGTGTTGACGAGATTGAGCACGTTGGCCGCGGCATAGGCATCGCCCGTCGCGATTGAAGCATTGCTGGTGGAGGAAGCGGCGTTGTCGCCGCTCGAGGCTCGCACTAATACCGAGTTAGTTACCGTCGCATTGTTGGTATTGTCGACATTCACCTGGCTACTGTTGAGGCACGTCAGTATGGTGCAGGGCTGGCTTACTGTGCCGAGGTTGGGTGCCGCGCTAGCACCGGGACTACCGTCTAGGAAATAAGAGAGGTCGTACTGGTTCAGGTCGAGGCCGCCGCCGAAGAGTTGGTTGAGAAAGAGAATGAGACCACTGGAGTTAAAGAGATTGGTGTTAACGACATTAATCACATTTGCCGTGGCGAGAGCATTGCCAGTCGCTATGGTGTTGGTAGCATTCCCACCCAGGACCGAGTTGTTGCCCGTGGTTGCCGTCGAGGAAGCCGTGCTGGATAAGTCACCCACACTGGTCGACGAAGCGAGGAGCGATGAAGAATTCGATTCACCCGGTTGATCGGGGTTTGTCGTATTGGTATTGAGTTCGTTATCAACGGTGCTGGTCGCAATCGCCTCCCCCGTTGAGATGGTGCCGCCGGTGGTCGTCGCCGTGCCGCCAGTGCCATCGGTCGAGGTTGCCACTGCCGACTGCTGTGGCGTCGAGGTTGCCGCGTCGTCGGCGCGCACGGTATGCGTCGAACCAATACTCACGAGCACAAGCAACATGCCGGCTAGCAAACCCACCAAGCGCACTGTTTGTTTGTGATTCATAGTGATAGAAGTGATAATGATCATAAAGCCGCCACCCTCAAGACAACCCTCATCGCCGCAAGGTTCTCCCGAGGGCGGGAATCCTGGATAAAGGACTCCCGATCCTCGAAGGAGGACTAAAGGTGCACGCGAGTGAAGTTCGTGTTGACTACATTCACCGTGCCAGAATTGGTGGTCGCTGTGCCAGTCCTGATGGCACCGCCGTTGCCGCTGTTTCCACCGGTTCCACCGTTGCCGCCCATGGCAGCACCGTTGTTGCCGGACCCAGAACCGCTCGTGACATCGCCGGCCGAGCCGCCGCTACCCGCGGTGCTACCCGACGCTTTGTTCTTGCCCGTGGTCGCTTTTGCGGTCGTCATGTTATCGATGGCACCCGTGCTGGTGCCGCCGACCGCAAGGCTCGAGCTGTTCATGTTGCCGCTGGGGCCAATCACTGTCGCGTTGGTGTTAGCAACGTTCAGCGTGACCGCATTTGCCGAGGCATTGCCCGAAGCAACGTACCCGCCCGAGGAAGACGAGCCGCCATTGCCGCCATTGCCCGCTGCCGCCCCACCGTTGTTACCCGAGCCCGAACCAGCTTTGACATCGCCACCACTACCACCCTTACCTGCCGTGCTGCCACCAGCCATGTTGCCGCCCGTGCTTGAGGAGGAGGAGGTAGTGTTGCTAATCGTGCCGCTGTTGGTGTTGGAGATGACTATAGAGCTGCTGTTCATGTCAGCAAACGCGAAGCTCGCCGGGGCAAGCATCGCAAGCATGGTTGCCGCTGCAATAATTTTTTTCATACGTGTGTTTAATTGATGTTGTGTTGGTAAGTGCCTCCCCGCCAAGGCGAGGCGTGCACATTGCCAGGTATCGACCGACCCCGGGTGGACCATTTGGTGTAGTCCACGGCAAAACTTATTTATCCCTAAGTTTTACCGTGCACTCCACTCGTTTTATTAATGAATATGGAAACATTCTGTTGCTGTTCTGCTGATGAAAGATAAGCGGGAGTCGCTGAAGAAAAGGTGAAACGAATGTATGCTTCACACATATGGAAAAAGGATGAACGGTGCGACACCGGGTCAACGAATCCTTACCTTCATCCAAAAAACAAGGGGCGAGGCTATCATATCGCGCATGAACACCTCTACCACGTGGATATGGGCGGCTATTGTAGTGATTGTGCTCGGCGCCGGTTGGTATTGGTATGCAAGCTCTTCTGCCCCGAACCGTGAGGCACAAGTCGGCACCAGCGACACGGGTAATACTGCTGTTGACGCCAACGCCTCAAGCACCGCGACGACTTCAGCCACCGTTACTTTCGCAAACGGCAGTTTCTCCCCCTCGAGCGTGACCATCGCCGCGGGCGGCACGGTGCGCTTTGTGAATGAGAGTAACGGCCAGATGTGGATCGCCTCAAACCCGCATCCCGTCCATACCGGGTACGACGGCACCGCCGAGGCACAGCACTGCGCGCAGGACTACGCAGGGCCTTCGCCATTTGACCAATGCTCGGCGGGTAACAATTTTAGCTTTACCTTCACCAAAGTGGGCTCGTGGGGTTACCACAACCATGCCAACCCCGGCATAGGGGGTACCGTCGTGGTGCAATAATTATTTTGCCGTATCTTCTTTAATCATCTTAATGATCTCGGGGAAGGTCGGCACGGTAAAATGCCCGCCCTTGCTTTTGTAGATCACGATGTGCGCCTTGGGGAGCTTGACTCGATACTTCTCGGCATGCGTGGCAGGCACGACGTCGTCATCCCCCGAGAAAAGCAGGTGGAGATTTCTGCAGTTTTGCGGGAGCAAAGATAAATCTTTCTTCAGCTCAAAGCCGCCGACTAAATCCTCACCTGGGCACGTGTCGTCAAACGGCGCACATACGAGATATACCGAGAGCGCCTTCTTGGGTAATTTATTTTCAGACAGATATTTTGCCAAAAAAATGCCCCCAAGCGAGTTGCCTACCAAGATAAACTTTCCCGAAAGCAACGGCACATACCGCTCAAACAAAATCTTCCAATCGCGATATTTTGCATTCTCGGAGAGCGGCATGCGCGGGCTGATGACCTCAAAACTCCCGCCCAAACTTTTGACAAGATATTCGCGACTCCAAGAACTTTTGCCGGCAAGTGAAACCTCTTTGGTCTTTAAATAGTGTAGGTAATCCTTCTCGTTTTTAAACGTCATCCCGCCGTGGATCATCAGTATTTGTGGCTTCTTTTTCATATATATTAGTTTACCCCTAAAGACATCTCGGCAAAAAAGCTTCGAGGCCGCCACTGAAGAAGTGGCGGCCTCGTCGGGGACTGCGGTCAGGCCCGCTCGCACCTCATCTTCTCGAGGAACTGCCGGCCCTTCCCCACCGCTGTGTTGATGGGAATGCCGGCCTTGCACAGCGGACACTCTTCTTCCGGCCACGAATTGAGCTCGACATTCGTGAGCGTGAATAGTTTCGGGACGTTGCCCACATTGCGTACCGTGACGCCTCCGCGATTGCAGAGGCCGCCGACGCCGATGATGTTGCCGCCGATTGCGCGCGCCACTTCGACGACCTCCTCGGCAGAGCCGCCGGTCGTGAACACGTCTTCGACCGCCAGTACTCTCTTGCCGCGGATGAACTTATCGTAGCCGCGCCCGATCACGAACGATCCGTCGGGCATCTTCTCGGCGAACGTGCTGTGCACCTGCCGACGATTCAGCGTAGTGAGGTGGTGTGCCACCCACACCGAAAGGATGATCCCGCCGAGCGCGGGAGCAATGACCGTCTCGACCTCGTCCTTCTCGAACTGCTCGGCGAGCATAAAGCAGAGGCGGGACGTCAGTTCCGTGTGGGGATAGACCGCGTCCTTGTTGAGGTACGCGTCGCCATGCCGGCCGGACGTGAAGACGACGTGGGTGTTGGTAATGAACGCTCCCACATTTCCGAACTCTCGGAGAATCACTTCTTCTCTCGTCATGAACTTTGCCCCTCCCTTCGTGGGCTTAGTGCTTGTGAGGACAATCCCTCCCGCAGCTATAGTGCATAAAAAATGGCGCTGGCGCAACTAGAACAAGCCGGCCCTGTGCTTTTTATTTTTTGGCCACTATCGCTTCGATCTCGGCCTGCTCTACAAAACTGCCGCTCGGCTCGATTTTTGACAACTCGGTTTTGATTTCAGATTCAAATTCGCCCACCCTCTCGCCCAACAGACGCCGCGAGGCGAACGAGGTTGAATAGAGAAAGCCCATAATCGACTCGACGCTCCACTCTTTTGTGTATTCATGTGCCCATACTTCGCACGCGCCAAAGGGCGACTGCTCAACCAAATCATCAAACTCTTCTTCGGGTTTTTGATAAAAAGTATTTCCGGCGCGCCTTTGCTCACCCAGATATTTTTTGAGTATTTCTCGAACTTTTTTCTGCCAGGGGTCGGTGCTCTCATCTTTGGTCGCCCACGAGCCGGCCGAGTCGTAGACCACCGCGAGCCCTCCCCCAACTTCGGCATGGTCATAAATTTTTTGCAGGACTACCTTTTGATCCATCCAATGGAGGGCCGCTCCGACGGTGGTGAGCCGAAAAACTCCGCTATTTTCGGAAAGATCTTCGGCCCGAGCGCACAGCCACGAAATATTCCCCACCCCGGCTTTTTCTGCCTGCACTTTGGCCTCGTCGAGCATTTCTTGCTCGGGGTCGAGCCCCACAACTTCGTCAAAGTTCTTTGCCAATGGGATAGCGAGCTGGCCCGTGCCACAGCCCACATCAAGCAACCGCCCCTCCCCATTCAAATTAAAGTAGCGGATTATATAGTCAAAAAACTCGGACGTGTACCCGGGGCGATATTTGGCGTAATACTCCGCCGTCCCTTTAAATAGTTCCTGATCGATCATAGTTAAACAGGCCAATCTATGCTAGCACGAACTGGCTAATCATCCGGTACGAAGTTGGTACAGCGCTCCAAGGTGGCCGAACTTGAGTACAAAATACAAATAAAGAGAGCGCCCAAGCGGGGCGCCCCCAGACAGCGTGCCGAACTATTTCTCCACCTCCATGTGCGGTTCGCAGATTTGCCAGATCCGAGCGAACTGCATCCGCAACTGATCGACAGTATTTGCGGCCTCATCGAGCTTCTCCGCCAGCTGGGTTCGGCCCTTGGCGCGGTCGTTCTCCGCCTGCTGGCGCAATTCTTCTATCGCCAGTCGGTAGAATTCTACAACCTCATTGTAACACATCCGGTGAATGTTCCGAACGAGCTCCGGCAGCCGCCCTTCATATCCTTCGACCGCCGTCCCATGTTTGACGGCAATCGCCTCGGCGAAGTTGCGCACGAAGCGCACATTCTGCTGGGCACTCATGTGGACACCTCCTGGTTGAGATGAGCCCTCTAAACCAACCCTAGCGCTGACACAGAACGATGTAAAGCGATGAAATCTGATTTCATCGAAATCCCATACTGCTTCTATATAAGTAAATGATATGGAAAAAGAAATTACGATGGTGCGCGTGGTCGAGGCCCCGCGCGAGCGTGTGTGGCAGGCTTGGACCGACCCGCAAGAATTGATGCGGTGGTGGGGGCCGAACAGTGTCACCATCCCCGAATGCGAAGTCGAACTCAAAGTGGGCGGCAGATTTTATATCGTCATGGAGGCGGGCGAAGCCATGGGCTCCTACAAAGGGACAAAGTGGCCGATGGAGGCCACGTTTACCACGATTGAGCCGAATGAAAAACTCGCCTATACGGCGCAGGCGTGGACCGAGGGCCAAAAAGAAGAAACGTTAATCGACCAGACTACCGAGGTGATGCTAACCGATAAAGATGGTAAAACCGAAGTAAAAATCATAGCGGCTGTACTCAAAACCGGGCCGAAAGCTGGGATGGCGGTCGAGGGTATGCAGGCTGGTTTTACGCAACAACTAGAAAAGCTGAACGACTTTCTGTCTGCTAAAAAATAGGTCCGTATAATTTTGGCGATCCCCTACCACAACACCATTTGAGAAAGACGCCTGTTGGTGTAAAGTGTCTTGGTAATTGCAGTTGTGCAATACCATTGCGGGATCGTCTAATGGTAGGACAACGGACTCTGAATCCGTTTATCTAGGTTCGAATCCTAGTCCCGCAGCCCAGTCATACTTAGTCATACTGTCGTTTTGCCCTGCGGTTGGTGTTATAGTATCGGCATAGATTATGGATTTTTATATTGTTTTTGCCGGAATTGTAGAAGTAGGATTCAGCACCAGGCTTTTTAATGCAATAAATACCGCTGGTTCCAGAGGAGCGACGAAGATTATTATCCTTCTCTCATCCCTTGGAGGAAACATACAGGAGGGGTTCACGTTGGCCTCGACCATACAAAACTCGACCTTACCTATAGCTATTCACGCCAACAACAACATCGATTCAATTGCAAACGTCATTTATATGTCCGCGAAAGTGAGGACTGCGGAATCGTATGCAAAATTCTATCTACACGGCGCTGCGACACCGGCCGCATCCTTCGATGAAAAAGGTTTGCGCGAACAAATGTTGTCCTTGAGAACCGAAAACGCCAGGATCGCCCAGTTTATTTCCGAAAATTCTGAGCTAAATTTCAAAAAGGTACAAGCAATGATGAAAGCAGGGACCACGATGACAGCTCAGCAGGCATTATAATGTGGCATGGTGCAAGAAATTATCCATAAAGAGATCCCCGCGACGGCACTCAAAGAAGAAATCGTTGTCATCAACTAAAAATATGAACACCGAACAAGCAAAAACGAAAATTGAAGAGACATTGCTAAATATGGGATGTACGGACATCTCGTTTCCGGTATTAGAAAATACCTCAATTGTGGTGGTATTCAACTGCCGCGAAATTACAAGCTTTGTTGCTGACATCTCTGGCTGGACCTACTCTGGAATACACCTGGATACTACCTATGGTCATCAATACGGAATTGACTTCAGATTGAAGGGTTAAAAAAACGCGCCACTGAGTCACACTGCCCTTCCTATACAATAGGCTTCAATTGGTGAAAATGGTGGTTATGTCTCGCACCACCGCAAGGTTCACTGTATCCCTACCGCCTGAAATGGCTGCGGAGGTAGAACGGATTATGGAAATAGAGCATCGGACGCGCTCGGAGCTCGTCCGTGAGGCGCTGCGGCAATACTTTCGTGCTCAAGTGATTGAGACATCAGTACCACCCAGTAATTCCACCGCCCAGGAATAGTTAATCTTATCGATACAAAAGAAGCGACCCGTTCCGCAGAGTTTGCGGAACGGGTCTGGCCTAATAGGCCGAAGTTTCAGCTGGCAGAAAGACACTCGACCGTCTTAATGACTGGGCGAACTGCCAAAAAGCGCGGATCATTGAGCATGTCACCCCACTGCCTGATGAAAACCCATCGCTCGCGTTTCCCCCCGTTACCTGCGGAGAGACATGGGACGTTTCGGTAGACCTTGAGATCTCCCAAGACTAAAAGGGAGCCGAGACCGTGGATTTCATACTCGCGTTGCTCCTCGGGATACTTCGCCCCGTAGGCTAACAAGTGTTCAATCTTGCCCGGCACCCATGGATTCGCTGTATCGGCGCCGGCAATGCCGTCGGCGGCATCGTCTGGGGAGATGTCGTTATCGAAGTGGAAGAGTCGCGTTGCGAAATCGCGTCGACCACTGCCTTCGAGAGGGAAATATTTTGGGCTAATCCCTTCTTCCACCCAATCGTAGCCGCCGCGGTGGACCATCGTTCCGAGCGAACAGTTGTAATCGACGGTGATGTATTGGCGTTCTTTCGGAGCCATATCCATGAGTGTCTTGCGGACGTCATCGCGCCTATCGAGACGGGCTGCCAGGTCGCACAGGTCGGCGAAGATGCCGCTTGCGAGAATCCTGTTCCATCTTTTCGGCGTCATTCTTTTCTCTCTGAAAAGCTTGAGTTGCAGTTCAAGCTGGCCAGAAGTGAGTGTCGTCTCCATCGAGAAACTTCCTTTTGGATGGCTTCCCCTTTCGGGTCGGCCTATGCCAGCGGGCTCCCTCGGGTTGAGGGTTTACCATGACAAAGAACTGATGCAGTTTTACTACATGTAAAGCCATTTTGTCAAACCGCTACTACAGAAACACGCATGGTGTGCTTTAAGTATTTCATATTGAGCTTTCTCGGCACATGAGTGTTTCTTATGACTCAGGGAAGCGTACGTTACTCTTACCTCTATGCAGGTCTCCGACGAGCGGCTCCAGGAGTTCCAGTGCATCTATAAGGAAGAGTATGGGGAGGAGATCAGTTTGCCCCAGGCACGGGAGATGGTTCAGCGTCTCCTGACCCTGTACACTATTCTCAAGCGCCCCCGGCCCGGCGACGGCGCACCGGCTTCTTCACGACGCTCTCTGGCTCAAAGTGAGCCCGAAGCGTCCTGATGTTGGCCACTATCCGATCCCACTCTTTCTGTGGTGTTTGGGTGCGAACTTCCTCCACGACTCCCAGCAGAGTATTACTTTGTGTTACTTGGTGCCCCATGGGCACATTAGCGAGCCTTTTGTTCTCAAGTGTGGCTGGCAGAATAAGGCACATGGCACGGATTACCGTAACCTTTTGTGTGTCGCTGCCGCCCGATATGGCCGCGGAGATCGAGCGGGCTATGGAAATCGAGCATCGAACGCGCTCGGAGCTTATCCGTGAGGCTTTGCGACAATATTTCCGACTCACCCTGACGAATTTTAGTACTCCAACATCTGTAGAAAAATGAAAAGGCTCCGCGACTTGCGCGGAGCCTTTCGGACCGATAAGTGTGTCGGTCAGTCGTCGGTGCCGAATCCCGGTTCGTCCCACACACCAAAGACGATGAGCTGAACGTCCATCGCGGTCACCATGATGAAAGGGTCCGGATTCGGGTCGGCGTAGTCGCTGACGAAGAACAACGCCCGGTCGCCGAATTGGTCCTGGATTCTCTTGACCTGGCGCAGGATATGGATTGGAACCGCTCGTGCATACGGCCGGTACGGAAACTCGTCGCGGTAGCTGCCATGTCCACGAGACTGGTTCGCGGTCTTGCTTTCGTTAGACGCCCGGCCCGACCAGACCCAGCCCTGCGGCTTGTCTCGCTCACGCAGCGGCCGCCAGATCCAGACCTTGCCGGCCTTTTCGGCTTGAGAGGCCATGTACTGGTCGACCTCTCTATAGTTGTAGACGGGGATACGGTTCTCGTTGAGGAACCGCAACAGCTTCTCCTCGAGAAGTTGCGCGGGCTGGAAGCCCAACTCCTTCGCGAGCTGCTCGTACACCCCAAGCGGTTCGTTCCCGACGACCGCCAGACGCGGGGTTGGTCGCAGGATTGCTGGCGCCACCGAAGCGGTTGCCACTACCACTTTTCTTCCGAACATGTTCGACCCCTCCTTGCGTGGCAGAAAATTCCACCAAGCTTCTGGTGGTTAGAGTAACACACTTGTATTGAAGTGCAATAACTTGGAATAGTTCGCCTAGTCATATCGTTCTGTTTAGTTTGCGGTACGTTATCCCACCCATATGCAGGTCTCCGACAAGCGGCTCCGGGAACTCCAGCGCATCTACAAGGAGGAGTATGGAGAGGAGACCAGTTTGGCAAAAGCACGGGAGATGGCACAGCGTCTCCTGACCTTGTACACTATTCTCATGTACCCCCGGCCCGGCGGCGGCGCACCGGCTTCTTCACGACGCTCTCCGGCTCAAAGCGAGCCCGAAGCATCCTGACGTTGGCCACTATCCGATCCCACTCTTTCTGTGGTGTTTGGGTGCGAACTTCCTCCAGGACTCCCAGCCAGGTATGAAAAAGCCCCGCGAGAAGCGAAGCTTCTTCACGAGGCGTAGTAAGTTATCGAACTCGTGCACCCTCAGGCAGGAGGGGACGTACTTCCATCGGTGCTTCGTACATGAGTTCTGCATCCATTTTGAGAACTTCCGAAAGGTGATGCAGACCCTTCAGATAACAACGCAACTCCTCGACGCCGATCGGCGAATAGGTAAGCTTGGGATAGAACGGCGTGTCTTCGTTCACAACGCCCCCATAGAAGTCGACCTGCGTGCAGAGATCTACGGTGACGTACCGACCAGGCTTGAGGCTAGGGCGGTGGTAGGGCTCCGAAATTTTTACAACGATCATTTTTTCTGCTCCTTGGCATCGGGGAATTCCGACAACAAGGACTCCACACCGCTTGCTCCTTTCGGAGGGGATAAGGGTGGAAATCGTACTTCCTTCCTTTTGCACTCTGATTACCCAAACGAGTGAGGAGGTGGCCGAATTGCCGTTTCGGATTCAGTATTTCTCAGCACTCGACTACCCTTAATTGTATGCCATGTTTAAATAAAAGTCAATAGTGCATATCCCGTCTATAAATATGGATTTTACGATGAAGCTCCCTTACTCCCCCACACAGGTACGGCGGTCGGGTTGGAGAACAATGGGGATTTCGGTGAGAGAAGCGACACCTTGGGGCGTGAAGCCGACCGAGAGCAGGAGGCCGTGGTCGACCGCGCTTGAAAAATATTGATCAAAGATAAGGTTGCCGAGCGAATAATAAATCGGCACGCCCTGATAATTTTCGCTCTGCTCGACGACATGCGGATGCGAGCCAACCACCAATATCGCGCCCGCCTCGACAAATTTATGCGCGAGCAAAACTATCCGCGCGGGTGCGCTCTCGGCATATTCGTCGCCCCAGTGCGCGAAGACGACCGGCACAAACCCTCTCGATTTTTCTTGCGCGATTTGGGCGAGCGTTGTTGAGCCCGTGGCCTCGCTCGGGCTGGGGTCGAACTCGTTGTAGCCGATAAGCGCGAGCTGAACGCCGTTAATAGCTTCTTCGGCCACGGTGTGCCCCATGGGCTCGCCCGCCACGGCGGGCTCGCCAAAGTATCGCTCCCCCGCCGCCTTGAGATACGCTTCGGTCGAAATAATACCCTCCTCGCCAAAATTATAGATATGATTATTGCCGAGGCTGACCAGCCCCATGTGATGCGCCGCCAAGAGCGCGGCGGTTTGCGGCGCGAAGGTAAAAATATAATTAGCGGGGCTGTCGGGAATCGAAGCGAGGCTTATTGAAGGGCTCTCGGTTATCGGCCCTTCGAGATTGGCCACCACCAAGTCGGCACTTTTGAGCGTCTCATCGAGGCACGAAAAAATATAGTCGCCGCCGTGCGCGCTCATGGCGGCGCGCACCGATCGATCAAACATCATGTCGCCGCCAAAAAGCACGCGAGCTTGGGGTTGGACGTGCACGGTGCTCGGTTTATCGACAAACACCGCGAGTCTCTCCTTTTCTGGAGTGGTTAAAATCGGATAGAGCAACCCGAGCGCGACCAGCGCCCCGGCAAAAAGCCACTTTTGCATGTCGCTACTATAACGCGTTTATACTTTCTTTTGCTCCTTAGCCGCCTTAACAAATGCGACAAAAAGCGGGTGCGGCGAAAGCGGCCGCGAGAGAAATTCGGGATGGAATTGCGTGCCCAAGAAGAACGGGTGCTCACTTTTGGGGAGCTCGGCTATTTCCATGAGGCGGCCATCCGGGGATTTGCCCGAAAAGACGAGACCGGCCGCTTCGAGTTTTTCAATATATTCGGGATTAACCTCATAGCGGTGGCGATGACGCTCATCGGTTTTTTCCCTATTGTATGCTTCGTACGCCACACTCCCCACTTTGAGTTCGCAGGGATAGGTGCCGAGCCGCATCGTACCGCCATAGTCTTGCTTGGTTAATTTCTCCACCTGGTCGGGCATGACGTCGATGACCGGATGGGGCGCATTTTTGTCGACTTCGGCCGTGTTGGCATCCGCGAGCCCCGCCATGTGGCGCGCGTACTCGATCGTGAGCCACTGCATGCCGTAGCACAGCCCGAGGTACGGCATCTTGTGCTCGCGGGCAAATTGGATTGCCAAGACGATACCCTCAACCCCGCGCGAGCCGAAGCCGCCCGGCACCAGGATGCCGTCATAGTGCGCGAGATCTTCGAGCTTGTTCGGGTCGCGCTCGTATTCTTCTGAGTCAAGATAGGAAAGTTTTGGTTTGACGCCATTATAGTAGCCGGCGGTCTTGAGCGCCTCGATGACCGAGATATAGACATCCGAGAGCACGTAGTCGCCGGATTTAAAGTATTTCCCCACCACAGCTATCTCGAGCTCGCGCTCGGGACTCTTGGTTTTTTGGACAAACGCCTGCCACGCCGAGAGGTCGGTGTCGCGCGAAGGGAGCCCCAGGAGATTGGTCAAAATGTCGCCGAGGCCGTCCTTCTCATAATTAATCGGCACATCGTAAATACTCTCGACGTCAGGCGCCGAAATGACCTGTTCGGTCGGGATGTTGCAGAAGATGGCGATTTTCTCTTTGCGCTTTTGGTCCAGAGGCACCGGTGCGCGCGCCAAGATTACATCGGCCTGGAGGCCGACCGAGTTTAAAGAGCGCGCCGCGTATTGCGTGGGTTTGGTCTTCATCTCGCCGATGGTCGAAGGGATCGGCACATAGGAGACCATCACCACCGCCACATCGCGCGGATATTTTTGCTTTAACATGCGCACCGCCTCAAGGAAGATGATGTTTTGATATTCGCCGATGGTGCCGCCAATCTCAACAATGGTGATGTCGGCCCCCGCTTTTTGCTGGGCCAGCGTAATGCGGCGTAGAACCTCGAGCGGGATGTCGGGCACCACCTCGACATTTTTGCCACCATATTCAAGATTGCGCTCGCGCCTGATGACCTCTTGGTAGACGCGGCCGGTCGTGAGGTAGTTGGCCTCGGGCAAATCAACGCCCATAAAGCGCTCGTAGTTGCCCATGTCTTGGTCGCACTCGTAGCCGTCGTCGAGCACGAAAACCTCGCCATGCTCGGTCGGGTTCATCGTACCGGCGTCGACATTGATATAGGGGTCGATTTTTATCGCCGTCGTTTTAAAACCTTTGGATTGTAAAATCCGGCCGATCGAAGAGACCGAAACACCTTTCCCGATTCCGGACATCACCCCTCCCACGACGAAAATGTATTTCGGTTGTTGCATACGAGTTCGAATCTATTAAATTTTTAAATATCGCCGCACCGCCAAAAACGACGCCACCCCGCCGAGGACGACCCCCGTGCCGACGATAGCCAAGAAGAAGAGCCCGAAGTGCGAGAGGTAGTAGGAGAAGACGTTTATCCCGCCGAGGAAATCTTGCGTGGCGTTGCCCATCCACCAGGTGAGCGGATAAAAGAGGAGGAGCGTTGTGAGCCCGGCCACGAGCCCGTAGAAGACCCCTTCGACCATGAACGGTGCGCGGATATAGAACGCGCCCGCGCCAACTAAACGCATGATTTGTATTTCGTCGCGGCTGGTATAAATCGCCAGCCGAAGCGTGTTAAAAGAGATAGCGATAGTGGTGAAGATCAGTATCGCGATGATGATGAGGCCGAGCCGTTGCGCCGAATTGGTTATGTCTTCAAGCTTCGTGAGCGCCTGCTGGTGCTCGGCGTCGAAGTAGTTGACCTTATCGATAACGCTCGGAGCGCCATTCGCCGAGAGCGCCTGCTGTTGTTCAAGGAACTGCGCGATAGCGCCATATTGTGAAATATCTTTGGCCTTAATGTTCAGTACCGCGCCCAAGGGGTTGGTGCCGAGCTCGTCGAGCGCTTGTAGCGTCAGCTGATCATTTTGATGCTTCGCTCGAAAGGTCGCCAGCTCGTCGCTGGATGAGATAAATTGCACTGCGGCGACCTGCGGTAGCGCCTGTACTTGGGTCTGGAGCTGTGAGATCTGACCTTGCGATGCTGTGGTGGTGAAGTAGACATTCACGTCGGCCTTGTCGCGGAGGTCGCTTAAGGTCGAGTCGAGGATGACTCCCGCGAAGATAGTGACGCCAACCACGAAGAGCGTCACGGTCATCACGAGGATAGAGGCTAGTGAAACAAAACCGTTGCGCCAAAAATCGAGGAACCCTGCGCGGAATATTCTTTTTATGACAATCCAGTCCATAGCTACAATATATACCTTCCTTCCCTATCGTCGCGGATAACATGCCCGCGGTCCATGGTGATAACGCGTTTCTTGAGCGCATCGATGACACCCTTGTTGTGGGTCGTGAGCAAGATGGTCGTGCCAAGGTCGTTAATCTTCTTTAAAATCTGCACGATTTCGAATGTGTTGACCGGGTCGAGGTTGCCGGTCGGTTCATCCGCAATAATGACATCTGGCTGATTAACGATGGCGCGCGCGATGGCCACGCGCTGTTGTTCGCCGCCGGAGAGTTGGCCGGGGAAATGGTTCATCTTCTCGCCGAGATCGACAAGCTCGAGCACATGCGGCACGTCAGAGCGGATCTCCTCTTCGGGGCGGCCCGAAGCCTCCATCGCAAAGGCGATATTTTCGTAGGCGGTCTTCTGCGGCAAGAGCCGGAAGTCCTGGAAGACGGTGCCGATTTTGCGCCGGAGATGGTTGATGCGATGGAGCGGCAAATCGTGCACGTTGACCGATTCAAAAAAAACAGCGCCGGAGGTCGGGCGCTCTTCGGCTAAGAGCATCTTTACGAGCGTCGTCTTCCCCGCGCCAGAGTGGCCGACGAAGGAGATAAACTCACCCGGCTCGACGGAGAAGGAAACATCCTCGAGTGCCACAGAGCTGTCGGCATAGACTTTAGATACACGGTCAAAGTAGATCATATGGGAACAACTCCCTCATTGTAGTACGAACGACCCCGAGCTCCAAATCATTGCTCTATGGTCTTCGGAATGAGTTTGACGGTGACACTCTGTGAGAGCGGTTTGCCTCCCTTATCGTTGCAGGAGAGCGTAAAGGTAGTTTGGCCACCAATTGAGGCCACATAGGTGGCGGTGGTGGGAGTAGCCCCCGCGGCCCCAAAGGAACCCACAGTGGTCCCCAGCCC
This sequence comes from Candidatus Adlerbacteria bacterium, assembly GCA_903900775.1. GTDB lineage: Bacteria > Patescibacteriota > Minisyncoccia > Phycocordibacterales > SBAW01 > GWA1-54-10. The sequence goes on from CAIUOD010000004.1 coordinate 49,456, forward strand.
ATCTTTGAGC
>CAIUOD010000005.1 GCA_903900775.1 Candidatus Adlerbacteria bacterium
ATGCGCGCCGGGCGGGTGGCAAAACTCCTCGCCCGGCTAATGCCGGGCGAGGAGCCAGTGCCCGGTTTATACGATGAGGTAGTCGAGGGGCTCCAAGCGCTTGCGCGAGCGAGCGAGGAAGCATTAGCTGACACGATAGAGTGTGTGCTCGTTTTGCGCATCCTCTCGCGGCTGGGTTATTTGCCCCATAACGAAACACTCAAACCCTTCATCGAGCGCGACTTTTTCTCGCTCGAGATTGCGAGCGAGGCGGTGGCCAGCCGCAAAATGCTGGTGCGCGCCATCAACGAGTCGCTCAAAGCAACGGGGTTATAATACTCACCATGCAATATCATCGACGTGGGTTTGTTTGGCTCCCGATGCTTTTGGTAGTTTTAGGGATTTTAGTTGTGAGCGGTGGTGCGTATATGTACCTACAAACTCGCCACGTACCTGTCCCTGTTTATATTTCACCAATTTCCACGAGTTCCCCCATGTTCTCTGCTACGCCAGCATCGGGCGCGGCGCCACTCGCCGTTCGCTTTTACTACAATTTAGGATCGTCGAATGCGGACGCAATCGATTTTGGCGATGGTTCGCCTGCTTATATTTTTGGGAATGATCCTCCCTATACTATTACGAAAGATTGTTCCTCAGATAATTGCGCAGTTTCCCACACATATAATAGCGTCGGCAAGTATAAGGCGTCTCTCATATACGTTTGTCTCAATGAAGAAAGTTGTGGAAGTATTCCTGACCGTGTCTTTGCCACCACAACAGTTGGGGTAATATAGAGCTATGCAACATCATCAACGCGGGTTTGTTTGGCTCCCGCTCCTACTGGCCGTTCTGGGGATTTTAGTCGTGAGCGGTGGGGCGTATTTTCTGAATGCCAAATCATCCTATCCCGCTGCGGCAATCTCCGAACAAATACAAGCAAACGCTCCTAGCAGCACCCTCCTGGCAACTTTTGTCTTTCCAAACGCGGGTGACAAGGTATCGGTCAGCCCAACTCCTGTTGTGCGATGGTCTGTCCCAAGTGCAGTACAGACTAAGTTTAAAGATTTTTGGATTGTCCTCAATTTAATCGACTCGAGTGGGAAGCAAATAGGTTCCATAGGCGATGGATACAAGATCAGCGATACGTCGGCAAAGTGGGACATTCTCACGTATCTTTCTGGTGGTTTTTATCCAGCGGGGTTATATGCTGGAGAGAGCTATAGAATTCAAGCCACCCTGCAGGGGGGCAGCAAATCGCTTGGTTGCGATCCGGCTATGCCAGCAGGTCCCAAGGCTTGTGTGCCTCTTTATTCTCCAGAGACTCAAGAGCTCATGAAGGAGGCACAAAATTATACGAGCGGGAGTGGTTGGTTTACTTTCGGCGGGTTGCCTCCCGAAGCGACAAATACCCCGATCATATCAATCATTTACACCGATCAAGCGCCCACACCGTCAGAATTTGTAGGCAGAGAGGTAGTTATCCAGGGTTCCGGTTTTACGCACCAAGACAACACCGTCCACTTTGGAAGCGGTGGCGCAAAACACGTGCCCTCCTACGGCAACGGTAAAAATATTTCTTATACTATTCCTGCGAGTATCAGCCCTTGTGACTTGGTCGATGACTCCACATCTTCTCGCTGCGCCGCTCCATCGGAGGAGGTTACTCCAGGCACCTATGATCTTTATATTTCAAATGCAAACGGGCAAAGTGAACCTGTTAAATTCACTGTGGTCGGTAGTACTATATAGCTATGCAACACCATCAACGCGGGTTTGTGACAGCGGCCGTGCTCACATTAATGGCACTCTTTATTATTGCAGGCGCGGTAGATATCTACCTGCAGGCTCGTTTTTCGGACGCTCCGGCGGTGTCTTCAAAATAAAGGCCAGGCGGGTGCTATACTTTCTCTCATGGCGCGGCGCGGCGGGAGAAGCCAAAAAAAGGACACAGTCGAAGAGTTGAAAGACACGCTCTATTCGCGCCAGAGTGCGCCCGAGGTGCATCCTGAAGTGCGCACGCCACTTGGGTCACGTGAGGCGCATCCGCCGACGGCTTGGACGGACGGTATACAGGCCCCCTCCGAGCCTCATTCTGCGGAACCGCACACCCCACCCCAGGGGTCGCTTGAGTACACGCCGCCACCCCTTTTCATGCAGATGAATGCTAAAAAAAATAGTCGATGGTCCTTGCCGGCAAAATTTTTTGCCGGATCGGTCGTGTTTTTTGTGCTCGCACTCGGCGCGGCCGCGTATCTTTTCTTTGGGGGAGGGAATACCATTTCAGCCGCGAATATCGATCTGCAGGTGGTCACGCCTTCAGTGGTAGACGGCGGTAAAACAACCACGCTTCAGATTGTCGTCGACAATCGCAACCAGTCGGCGCTCGAGCTCGTTGATCTTATTTTGGATTATCCCGATGGCACGCGCGACCCAGTCGACCAGACGCAATCGCTCACCCATGTGCGGCAATCGATAGGCACCGTCGCCTCCGGCCAGCAACTCTTACGCACCACGAGCGCCATTTTCTACGGCGCTGAAGGTACCCAACAACAAGTAACCGCCACCATCGAGTACACCTTGCCCGGCTCCAACGCTATCTTTCAAAAACAGGCACAGGTGGCCTTCACGGTTGGTTCCTCGCCCATCTCGCTCTCGGTGAATGCGCCGAGCGAAGCGGTAGCCGGCCAGCCGTTCGAAGTAGATATCACGGCGCAGAGTAATGCGGCGGCACCCGTGGCCGATGTGGTAGTGCAGGCACAGTACCCGTTCGGCTTCACACCGCAAAGTGCCAACCCCATGGGCCAAGTCGGCCAGACGATTTGGCGGCTGGGGACGATGGCGCCGGGTGCCACGGAGGTGATCAAACTCATGGGCACAATAGACGGCCAAGATGGCGACCAGCGCATCTTCCGCTTCTTGGCGGGTTCCGATTCAAACCCCACCGACACCAAGATACCCGTGCCGTTCCTTTCGGTGCCGGCGACTCTCACAGTGCAGAAGCCGTTCATTAGCGCACAAATTGCGCTCAATGGGAAAAGCGGCTCGTCGGTGTCGATACCGGCGGGCAGCTCGGTGAGTGGTAGCATCACCTGGCAGAACAATCTGCCCGACGCAGTAGAGAATGCGCAACTCGTACTCACGCTCTCGGGGCCGATGCTCGACACCTCTTCAATCCAAGCGTCTACCGGCTTCTATCAATCGAGCAATTCCACCATCACGTGGTCGAGCTCGCAGGAGCCGTCGCTGGCAACTATTGCGCCCGGCGGCACCGGCACCTTACCGTTCAGCTTTACCGTTAAGAGCCCGGCCCAGGGTGGCACACTGTACACCAACCCAACCATCAATCTTTCGCTCGCGGTCTCGGGGGTTAGGCCCGGCCAGGATAATGTCCCCGAGCAGGTCCCGGTGGCCATCGCGCTCGAAGCCAACGTCTCCTCCGCGGCGGTGCTTGCCGCTGTGGCGGAACACTTCTCGGGGCCGTTTGGGGGTGAGGGTCCGATGCCGCCCACGGTGGGCGCCGCGACCACCTACACCATCGTCTGGACGGTGAGCAATTCTTCAAATACGCTCGGCAACGCGCTGGTATCAACGACTCTGCCGCCGTATGTGAGTTTTGTGAAAGGGCAGGATTCCTCAGTGACCTATGATGCACCAAGCCGCACCGTCACCTGGAGCTTAGGCGATGTGAAGGCCGGTGCGGGCTACACTGCCGCGGCACGCTCGGCGGCCTTTGAGGTGTCGCTCCTGCCGAGCTCAAGCCAGGTTGGGAATTCGCCCGAACTCACCGGGGAGGCCAAGCTCTCGGCACAGGACCGCTTTGCGCAGGTCGCGGTCACTGCGACGGCGCAGGCGCCGACCACCGCACTCAAGAGTGACGCCGGCTATCAGAGCACTATGGCGCAAGTGGTGCAATAAGTGGCATACTGCAAAAAACATGAAAGAAGAGAAAAATGATCTGATGGAGAAAATCGTCTCGCTGTGCAAGCGGCGCGGCTTTGTATATCCCGGCTCCGAGATCTACGGCGGCCTGGC
>CAIUOD010000006.1 GCA_903900775.1 Candidatus Adlerbacteria bacterium
AAAGGCACTGACTTCCGTACCATTACCGACGAAGAGATCGCCTACGTCGAGCGCGAACTCAACGAACGGCCGCGAAAGAGGCTGGGTTGGAGGAGCCCATTACAAGCAATGAGTGTTGCACTTCAAAGTTGAATTCGCCGAATAACTTTTTGCTAACTTCATAAAAATAGGTTATAGTGGGAACTTACGTTCTTTGAGGGGGAAACTACAAACAAACTAAAAGCTCAAAAAGAGCTTTTTGTAACGCACTAACCGAGAGAGGGATTGCCGTGCCGAACGAGCTGAAGGATATTCCTGTGAAGCCTCTCGCGAGGTGTTGCGCAGCTATTCGCGCCAAGAAAAGTGCAAAGGGAAGATCCCCGCTTTGCAATTCATGTGTGGGTGGCTGCGGTGCGGTCATCGCTAGCGAAATTGCCCACGTGCTTTGCGATCGCCGAAATCGAAAAGCGACGTGGTTGCCGTTGCCAATTGAGCAAGGGGACTGCGAAGCATTCTCCTCTTCTCTCAAGCAGGCAGCCTGACCAAAGAATACCGACCCAATTGGCCCCTTCCCGTCTGCGACGGGTTGGGGCTTTCCTTTTTTGCCTATATTTGCTATAACCTAGAACATGGTAGTACGCATGCGGCATACCCGGGCCCACACGGCCAATCGACGCTCACACCACGCCCTCAAAGGCGCGGCGCTTACTGCGTGCGAATGCGGCGCTCCGCGCCTCTCGCACCGCGCATGCCCTAATTGCGGCCGCTATCGCGGACGTGTGGTAATCGACATGGCGGCCAAGGCTCAACGCCAGGCAACTAAGAAAGCCAAAAAAGACACCGCGCAGAAATAAATTTGGTATACTGTTCGTGTTCGGGCACGTGATGTTCCTGACAATTCATATACATGGCAAACCGGCACTTATCCCGGCAGGTAGTTCTCCAAACACTCTTCGAGTGGGACTTCCGCCACTTATCACTCGGGGCGGCTGAAGCTGTGCTCGCGCGCAATATCGCGGAGTTCGCGCCGGCGGCGGGGGATGCGCAATTCATGGGGGATATTCTCAAGGGCGCGATGGAGCGCCAGCAAGATTTGGATTTGGTTATCGCAAAGGCCGCGCCCGAGTGGCCGCTTGCCCGCATCGCGCTTATCGATAGAAATGTATTGCGTCTCGGGCTGTGGGAATTACTTTTTGCCGATCGGCAGAAAGTCCCGGCCAAAGTCGCCATCAACGAAGCAATCGAATTGGCAAAAAATTTCGGCGGCGAGAACAGCGGCCGCTTTGTGAACGGCGTCTTGGGGGCGGTTTATAAAGAGCTGGGTGAGCCCGGCAAGGAAGAAACCGCCAAGAAAAAGCAAAATGTTCCGTATGAGCAGATGCCCGTCTCACATCTTGGCGGCGCAGTGGTCTTCGCTCACCATAACAACCAGCTTGAGTTGGCACTCGTGCACGATATCTTCGGCCACTGGACACTCTCCAAAGGCCGCGTTAAAAATACTCCCGAGACGACAAACGAGACGGTCGAGGAGGGCACGGCGCGCGGCATCAAAGAAGAGTTAGGAATCGAGGTCGTGATTAAAGAGAAGCTGGGCGAGAACGAGTACGTCGCCTCTGATCCCGAGGCTGGCAAAAAGCGCAAACATGTCACCTACTTCCTCGCTGAAGCAAAGTTCATCCCGCTCCATCTCGAGCAAAAGGGCGGCCTGGATGATGCGAAATGGTTTACCGCCGAAGAGGTTTTAGAACTCAATCTCTACGACGACATGCGCCCCTTGGTCGTGAAGGCAATAGACAAGTTAACTCGCCCTGGCGAGCAGGCGAAAGAAAAAAATTAACAACAGGTTTATAGATTTTATACGGCATGCCCGATTTTAAGACATTTGAAGATTCGCTCCATATTTCGTTTGCCGACCAGGCACTCTTGCGCCAGGCCTTCACGCACCGCTCCTATTTAAACGAGCATCGAGAGGAGAAGGGCGGCCACAACGAGCGGCTCGAATTTTTAGGCGACGCCGTGCTCGAGCTCATCGCCACGCGTTTTCTCTATGACAAATTCCCCGGCACCAACGAAGGGGAGCTCACGGCCTACCGCGCCGCACTAGTGAACGCGGTCACCTGCGCCGAGGTGGCGCAGACCATTAGCATGAACGACTACCTCCTGCTCTCGCGCGGCGAGGCTAAAGATGCGGGCCGCGCGCGCAGTATCCTTTTGGCAAATGCGTTTGAAGCGCTCGTGGGCGCGATCTATCTCGACCAAGGCTACGAGGCCGCCAATGCATTCGTCACCGAACACTTGCTCCCGAAGATAGAAGAAATTTTGCAAAAAAAATTATGGCAGGATGCGAAATCGACCTTGCAAGAAAAGGTGCAGGAGCACGAGGGCGTCACGCCGACCTATAAAGTCCTAAGCGAGAGCGGCCCCGACCACGATAAAGAGTTTGTGGTGGGCGTCTATGCGCGCGAAGGCCTCTTAGCGCAAGGCAATGGCAAAAGCAAACAGGACGCCGAACAATCCGCCGCCCGCAAGGCTATCGAGACCCGGGGGTGGTAAAATAATTGCATGAAGAAAGTTGCGCTTGTTTTTCAAATAATTCTCGGCACCATTTCAGTAGGAAGCGCTGCATCGCTACTCGTATCAGGGTCTCTCACTTTCTTTTTTTATCCAGTGTTTCTGATCGAAAATTTACTGATTTTCGAAATCATGTGTTTAAGTGGTTCGATTTTTCTTCTTATATACACCTGGCGCAGGTGGATGAATCGTGACAGTAAATAGCTCTTTCTTTTGATACAATAAAGCGGATGCGGCTCAAGTCGATAGAACTGAACGGATTCAAATCCTTCGCTAAAAAAACGACGCTCGATTTTGGCTCGGCTATCACGGCCATCGTCGGCCCCAACGGCTCTGGCAAGAGCAACACAGCCGAAGCCTTTCGCTTTGCCTTGGGCGAGCAGTCGATGAAGAGCATGCGCGGCCGGCGCGGCGAAGATTTGTTGTGGAATGGCTCTCAACTGATACCGCGCGCCGGCCGCGCGAGCGTGCGCTTATCTTTCGATAATACTGACCGCATGTTGCCGCTTGATTTTGACGAGGTTGCTATTGAGCGCGTGGTCAATCGCGACGGCGGCAACGAATATATTCTGAACGGCTCTTCGGTGCGCCTGCGCGATGTGACGGGCCTCTTGGCCGCGGCCAACATTGGCACCTCGGGGCACCACATCATTTCGCAGGGCCAGGCCGACCGCGTGCTCTCGGCAAACAGCCGCGAGCGCCGCGAGATGGTGGAGGACGCGCTCGGGCTCACGGGCTTTTTGTATAAGCGCGAAGAGGCAGAGCGAAAATTGGCGAAAGCCGCCGAGAATATCCGCGAGGTAGCCGCGCTTCGGCGGGAGCTGGCGCCGCACTTGCGCTTCTTGCAGGGGCAGATGAAAAAAATCGAGGACGCGCAAAAATTGCGCGGCGATTTGATGACGCGCGCGCTTGAATACTTCAAACGCGAGAGCGTCTATCTGCGCCTCGCACGCACCTTGCTTGAGGAAGAGCGCTCATCTCCTGCAAGTGAGAGTATTACCCTTGCCCAACGCATCGAAGGCCTGCGCGCGCAGGTGGCCGCCAAGCGCAATGACGCAGGTGCGGGTGAGTTGGTGCGGCTGGAGGCCGAGAGCCGCGGCGCGCAGGGCCGGCGCGAGGAGCTCTTGCGCCAGGTGGGAAGAATTGAGGGTGAGATCGCGGCACATGAGCGCCTGGCGCGCACGGTGGGGCCGGGGCTCCCTGCCGAAGAAACCCTGCGCTTCGCCGAGGAGGTAGAAAAAAATTTGGAACAGGCGCTCGCGCTCCCCGAGCGCGAGCTTAAAGAGCGCATCAAAAGCCTCCTTTCTGCGGCGCGAGATTTTTTAAAAAGGCTGGGGAGGCAGGATTCGCCCCAACAATCTGCTGACGATTTGCTTGAGAAGAAATCAAGGCTCGAAAGTGAGTTGAAACGGCTCGAAGAAGAAGAGGTGAGGGTCGCAGGAGCGATACGGGATCTACGCCACGAGATCGAGAGCGAGAAGGATGCTTCGCGCGAAGCCGAGCGCGAGCTCTTTGCTGCGATGGCGCGCCGCAGTGAACTTGAGGCGGTACTCTCGGGGCTCACTGCGCGCGAGGGCGCGCTTGCTCGCGAAGCGGATCGCTTCAAAACGGATATTGCCGAGGCTGCGGCGCTCGCGGGCCACGGACTGTTGGAATATGAGTCGTATGAGGTGCGCGGGGCGGATGGTGAGAGGCTGTCAGATGCTGATATTTTCGATGACCTGCCTGCCGGCGGGCAGGGCCGCGCCACACAAGAAGAGCGGCGGCATAAGATTGAAAGGCTCAAAATACGGCTTGAGGAGGCGGGAGCGAGCGGTGGCGAAGAGGTGGTGAAAGAGCACCGCGAAGCCACCGAGCGTGATCAATTTCTCGAGCGCGAACTCCTCGACCTTGAGCAGTCGGCCGAATCGCTCGGTAAAATAATAAATGAATTGAGCGAGACACTCGCCAAGCGTTTTGCCGACGGTGTCGCCCAAGTGAGCACGCAGTTCGACACTTATTTTCAAACCATGTTTGGCGGCGGAACTGCCTCTCTCTCGATTGTTGAAGAAAAGAAATCTCTCCGAGGTGCACATATCGAAGATGATGATCTTGAACAGGCTGACGATTCGGACGAATTATCGGACGAAGAAGAAGAAACAGAAGAGGGGATCGAGGTCTCGGTATCTTTGCCGCACAAGCGGCTCAAAGGGCTCCATATGCTCTCGGGCGGGGAAAGAACACTGACCTCGATAGCACTCATTTTTGCCTTGAGTCAGGTCAATCCGCCACCCTTCCTTATTTTGGACGAAACCGACGCGGCACTCGACGAGGCTAACAGCAAACGCTATGGCGACATGATCGAAGAACTTTCAAAAAAATCCCAACTCATTCTGATTACGCACAATCGCGAGACGATGTCGCGCGCGGGCGTGCTCTATGGCATCACGATGGGTAGCGGCGGCGCCTCAAAACTACTTTCAGTAAAATTCGAAGAAGCCGTCGCGGTTGCAAAATAAATTTAGGAGACAAGCTCGAAGTCGAGCTGGCGGGAGGTGATGTCGGCGGTAACTAATTTAACGCGCACGCGGTCGCCGAGGGTATATTTCTTTTTTGTGCGCTGGCCCACGAGCGCGTACTCCTTTTGCGAATAATTATAAAAATCGTCGCCAATCGAGCGCATGCGCACGAGGCCTTCAGCCGCGCTCTCTTTTTCTTCAACATACATGCCCCAATCGGTAACGCCTGAGATAACACCCTCGAACTCTTGCCCAATTTTCCCGCTCAAAAATTCGACTTGTTTGTAGCGGATCGAGTCGCGCTCTGCGTCTACCGCTTTGGACTCTTGCTCGCTGGCGGCCACGCACATCTTCTCGAGCGTGACGTATTCGCTGCGGCCGATGGGCGTGCCGTTTAAATGCGAGGCAAGAATGCGATGCGCCAACACATCTGGGTAGCGGCGGATAGGCGAAGTGAAGTGCGTGTAATATTCAAACGCGAGCCCGAAGTGGCCGATATTTTTCGTCGAGTAGATGGCTTTGGCCATCGAGCGCAAGGTCGCGGTGCGGATGAGGTGCTCCTCGGGCTTGCCTTCGATTTGCTTGAGCAGGCCCGCGATGTCACGCGCTGAATATTTAGCCGCCTCCGCGCCTTTGGCGTTTCGGCGACCGAAGTCGTAGCCTATCGCTCGCACAAACGTTGAGAGCTCTTCAATACGATCCTGCTTCGGCTCGTCGTGGATTCGGTAGAGGAAGACAAGCCCGCGCTCGGGCACGGCCGCGGCTTTTTTTGAAATAAATTCGGCGACCTCGCGATTGGCCAAGAGCATGAACTCTTCAACTAGAAGATTGGTCTCGATACGTTCTTTGCGGGCAACCGAAGTCGGCACACCCTCCGCGTCGAGCGTGAAGTGCACTTCGTTGTCGCCAAAATCGATGGCACCTTTCTCGGCGCGCTTTTTGCGCAGGATCCGTGCGAGCGAGCGCAGAATATCAAGCTCCTCGAAAAACACACCATTTTTTGTGTCCAAAACTTTTTGCGCCTCCTCGTACACAAATCTTTTTTGCGAGCGGATGATGCTGCGCTCGAAGCGGCGCTCGAGCACCTGGCCATCTGCGCTCATCTTGACCACGGCCGAGAACGCGAGCCGATCCTCATTGGGTTTAAGCGAACACACGCCCGCGGAAAGTTCCTCGGGGAGCATGGGGATGGTCGCATCTACCAGATAGACACTCGTGCCGCGCCGCACAGCCTCCTCATCGAGAGCGGTGCCTTCGCGCACAAAGTAGCTCACGTCGGCGATATGGATGCCCACTTCAACATTCCCGTCCGGCAATTTTTGTACCGAAAGCGCATCGTCAAAATCTTTGGCGTCAGCTGGGTCGATGGTGAAGGTCGGGATGCCGCGGAAGTCACTGCGATGTGCCGATTCGGCTTCAATCGTCTTCGCGTGATTTTTTTCAATTTCTTTTGCCTCTTGCGCAACATCGGTAGGGAAGGAAGTGCGGAATCCGCGCTCCAGCACGATGCTGTTCATCTCGGTGCGGTGCTCGCCCGCTTGGCCGATAACTTCGATAACCTCTCCTGTCGGTTCCCCTTTGGCATAAAAAGAAATGAGCCGCACCAACACTTTTGTATCTTCTTTCGTTCCTGCGGGAATGGTTTTGATATGAAAAGGGCGATAGACCCGGGCATCATCGGGCTGAGCGACCCACAGATTATTCTCATGTTTAAGGGTGCAGACAAACTCTGTCTTGGCGCGCTCAATGACCGCGACCACTTTGCCAGTAAAGCGAGTCCTCACGAGCCCTTGGAGCTCCACCTCGACCGTGTCGCCATTTAACGCGCCTCCCAAATTTTCGGTTGAAATCTCTATGTCCTCCTTCTCTTTCTCTTTTTTATTACCACCTCCGTCTTGTGGCCACGGCAAATATCCCACGCCCTTACGCGTGATTTGTATGATGCCGGAGACCGTCTTCTTAACCGCGGGCTTTTGCCGCGGTTCTCGTGGCTTTCGTGGAGGCATTAGTAAAAGAAATATAGCACTGAATTATGAAAAGAGGAAGCCGCTCCCAACTCGGGGGTGAGTCAGGAGCGGATTTCGAGACGGGCTAGCGCATCTTTGCAACAGCGAGCGTGTTCCTTGGGCGTAGTCGGCTACGGGGTTTTGAGTTGCATGCCGCGAGGTACGACCCGCAAAGAAAAGTGATAAAGTACCCGCACGCCACCACGTCCTCCGCTATAACCCACTCATCCGTAGGGTAGTAAGAGGCACAGGCAATCCTCAAGAAACAACAGAGGAGTTGCCAAGGCAGCAACGTCAAAAGAGCAATCCGCATCATTCCGTAACGCCAGAATTCACGATATGGATTCGCAGTATGCTCCCATAATTCTGACAAGTCGGTTTCCTCGAGCTCTTCGCAATCTTTAAGCCTTGCAAGCATCGATATGCTTATTACCAAGAATATGATGCTCAGAAAATTATAGAATGACAAGAGTCTCTCATATTCGATGAGGCACAGTAAACCGCTTGTAATAGCCGTTCCCCAGAAGCACAGCCGAGCGAACCAGAAATTCGATTTGCCCGTTTTTGCCGCTAGCCATTCGGCGACCTTTTGGAAGATTACGTCGATTATCCAACGGTCGATTTCTTCGAGCGAATTCAACACATGAACCTCCTCGGCCAAGGGTTATTCCGCGTATTGCGGGACTGCTAGCAGAAGAATTCACTAAAGTACGTAGTACGTCAACCATTTGACCAAATAGCTTTGATTTGATAGGGTAGAGGCACCGCTATCGCGGCTTTTTCATTCTGTATTATATGATCACTATCCGCCTCACGCGCGTCGGCAAGAAAAAGGACCCGAGCTTTCGGGTTATTGTCGTTGACGCATCAAAAAAAGTTAAAACCGGCAACTATCTCGAGATGGTCGGCTCCTACGACCCGCGTACCGATAGAGTTGAGCTCAAAGCCGATCGTATTAAAGAGTGGATACAAAATGGCGCGACGGTCTCCGACACGGTGCACAATCTGCTCGTCTCGCAAAAAATTATCGACGCTAAAAAAATAAACGTACTCCCGAAGAAGACCGTACCGAAAGTTGAAGTCGCCGAAGCAAAACCCGCCTCCGCTCCCGACTCCGCTAAAGCTACGACGGGCGAAGAAAGCTCTGGCGAGGCAAAGGAGGATAACGTGGTTGCAGAGGTCACCGCGACCGAATAGACTTAAAGCCTAGCTTTACTCATTAAAGATACTCTCATGGCAGAACGAGATCAGGATTTTTTAGAGTTCGTAGTGAAGGGCTTGGTTGAGTTTCCCGACGAGGTAAAGATTACCCGCGTGGTAGACGAGATGGGCGTCTTGCTCACGCTCGACCTCAACTCGGAGGACATGGGCAAAGTGATCGGCCGCTCGGGCAACACCGCCAAAGCAATCCGCACACTCTTGCGCGTCGTGGGGATGAAGCACAATGCGCGCGTCAATCTCAAAATCAACGAACCGGCCGGCGGCCTCAAAGGCACCGCGGCGCAGGGCTGGGATGGAAGCCACGAGGCCCCCGCGGCCCCGGCAATGAAATCAGTCGACGAAGCGATGGAGGACTTGGGCAATTTCTAACCGCAGTGCGCTTTCACGTTATAACTTTATTTCCTGAAACAATAGAGGCGTATGTTAACGCCTCTATTCTGGGTCGTGCGCAAAAAGAAAAAATCCTTTCAGTTAAAAACTATCAGCTGCGCGACACGGCCGGCAACAAATGGGGCAAGGTAGACGAGCGCCCGTATGGCGGCGGCCCGGGGATGGTGCTCGTGGCCGAGCCGATTATTAAAGCGGCAGAAAAAATTTTAAAAAAGAAACCGAAATCGAAGGTGATAATCACCGCGGCGAGCGGCAAACCGCTCACCAACGCCTACGCGAAAAAACTTTCAAAATTAGGTGACGTTATCATCGTCTGCGGCCGCTACGAGGGGATTGATGCGCGCGTCAAAAAAATTCTTCATGCCGAAGAGATTTCAATTGGGCCGTATATTTTAACCGGCGGCGAGGTACCCGCGCTTGCCATCATCGATGCCACGGCGCGGCAGATCCCGGGCGTCTTGGGTAAATTCGAGTCGCTCGAGGAGAGTCGCACTGCCTCTCCCGAAATCTACACGCGCCCCGAGATTCTCAAACATAAAGGTAAAAATTATCGCGTCCCCAAAGTGCTCCTCTCCGGCAATCATTCCCAGATGGAGGAGTGGAAGAAACGAAGATTGATCTTCGTTTCTTCCGGTGCCGAAAGGCAAGCGCCGTTGTCGAGCAAGGCGAGACAGGCGCTAGGTGGGACGAAGGGGAAGAAGCGCTCTCTGTAAATAATTCACGACGCTTGACAAAAGTATACACGGTGGTATAGAATAAAGCAGGTTCTTTGATACCAACTTGCGAATGGTCATAGCCAAAAGACGCTGATTTTTCGGCCTCTCCTGGCTATGACCATATCGGTCCTAGCGCTTCTCCCTAGCAGGGAGGAGCAAATATCAACTAGTAGTTGATGAAAGGACAGTAGGATGAAATACCCGAGGCTGGACATGGGCACGATGGAAGCCATCGTGAACAAGCTGGGTGGAATGGGCGGCGTCAACCGTTTTCTCCGCGGCGAAGTGACAATCTCCGAGCCGACTCGCCGGTGGCGGGAACAGGACGGAGTGATTTACTTCTCCGTCACGTCAGACGGCACGACCGGTCCCCAGTGGATCGAGCGTCTCGTTGAGAAGGGCTTCCGTCTGAGCGATTACGCCAAGCAGTTGCTCCGCTCGGAAGACTTCGAGCCGACCACCGGCGTCACGTACGAAATCGCGGTTCTCAAGGGGATGCTGTTTGAAGACAAGGACCGCATCGCCAAGAAAATCCGCGCCGAGGCCGACCGTCGCACCCTGACGAAACCCAACGCCGAAGTCGCTTGCCTCGTCCGCGAAAATTTCTCGGACGAGGAGATTGAAGCGATGGGCCTTGTGTGGATCATCACGATGCACGAACCCATCAAGGATTCCGACGACGTTCTGGGCCTGCTCGGCGCGGACCGGGACGGCGATGGTCGCTGGCTCCACGCGTACTATGACTACCCTGGCATCAGGTGGAATCGTGGCTACGGGTTTGCGTTCGTCGTCTCGCAAGTTGGTCCTCAAGACTAATTCCTCTGAACTTCGGTTCTTTGTCCTTAGTCCTCAGCCCTAGCCCCATTCCGATCCGTCGGGATGGGGCTACGTTTTTGTATAAAGTTGATATACTGGCGCTGGTAGTAGGTGCATACGCGGGCGGTCACGGCTTCCCGCTACCGAATCCAGTATCCATACATCGAGAATATCCGCGGTCACGGCTTCGGATAGGGTGGTGTATGCAGAAACTTCAAAAAAAGAAGATACTTGGTGCAGGATGCTACGGCATTACGATGCCAAATTCGATACAGCCCTGAGAGTATTCGAGGGGCAGTGGCATGGATGGCATCCTGTACAATTCCGACGACGATCTGGACCTGCTCGGCGCGAACCGGAACGACAATGGTCGCTGGCTCAACGCGTACTATGACAACCCTGACAACAGGTGGAATCGTGACAACGGGTTTGCGTTCGTCGTCTCGCAACTCTCTTCATTTCTCCCTCGTCCGGCTCGCGGCTTCGGGGGAGTTTTGTTTTGAGAGTTGTCCTTGCCAGCCGCCCAGCATTCTGCCTGCTTCATCAAGTTTCTCCGACAATGAGATATACTTTTTCACGTCGAGCGATTTGGTTTCCCATAGGATCATGAGTAGCACTTGAAGGGTATCTGTCTTGCGAATGGCGAGCCGGACAAATGGCAGCTTTTCTTCTCGTCCAAGAAATGCAGCACTGGCCAGCGCCTCTATTGCTTCAATAAATAATAGGTCAATCTTTCCGCCGAGTGAATACCGATGAATTTTAGGCAGTTCAACATGACAGACACACCACAACAAGTAGGACTCTTTGATACGCTCCAACACGGGCAGCAGATTCCTGCGGGGGGGGGTTATTCTAAGACTGTTTTGGCCCATACCTATGACGATATCATTTCCGTCGAAAATTTACTCGCGGCGTGGAAGGAATTTTTGCGGGGCAAATGCGATCGTGACGACGTGCAGATTTTCAAGAAACGCCTCATGTCTAATGTTCTCGCTTTGCACCGGGATTTAGTTGGGGGAAACTGCAAACACTTAAAGTACGAGGCCTTCCGTGTCGCCGACCCTAAGCCGCGCGATATTCACAAAGCATCCGTCCGTGACCGGCTACTCCATCGCGCTATATATCGCAAAGTGTACTCGTTTTTGGACGCCACATTTATCCCCGATTCGTACTCATGCAGAACAGGGAAAGGTATGCACAAAGCGATGAATCAATTTCGAGATTTTGGTCGCAAGGAGTCTCACAATCACACTCGCACCTGCTGGGTGCTCAAGTGCGATATCCGAAAATTCTTTGCTTCGATTGACCAGCAAATACTGCTAGAGATTGTGGAGCAGCACATTGCCGAAAAAAACATACGCGCGCTCATCACGGAAGTCGTCGGGAGTTTCAGCACTGCGTCGGGTAAGGGACTACCACTCGGTAATCTCACCAGCCAGCTTCTAGCGAATGTGTATATGAACGAGCTCGATCAGTTTATGAAGCACAAAATAAAGGCAAAGTATTATATCCGTTATGCCGATGATTTTGTTATTCTCTCGCGCGACAGAAAATGGCTCGAAACCATTCTGCCTCAGGTTGGGGATTTTCTCTGGAGTGAACTTCGACTGACATTACACCCGGACAAAGTGTCGATCGACACATTCGCGGCAGGAGTCGATTTCTTGGGCTGGGTGCATTTTCCTGACTATCGCGTTCTGCGGACGAGCACGAAGCGACGGATGCTACGCCGCACTATGGGGCTGGAGAAGGATGATCCGACCGTACAGTCGTATTTGGGGATGATTTCGCATGGCAATACTCGCAAGCTCTCGGATATGGTTGAGAAGCGTCTAGCGCGTTAGTACAAGCGCTTGACGATTTGGGTCCATTTGCTATACTCATGAGTGAAACCAAAGCGGGTCCAAGATTGAGTTATCGAACAGCGGGGTTTCGATACCACATAGTGCGAAGTCACCGAACATAAATTGCTTCAATCGAGGCGGGGGTTTGTGTGCCCCCAGCTCTTTTCGTGTTTATTTCGGCGGCCATTTTTAAAAGGTTAGTCGGGCAAAAAAGAGGTCTCAATTATCCGCTTATCGCTATAACCCTATGCGCGAGCAAAAGTTCTTCAGCCGGTTCCGTACGCCGTCCGTCCCCACGCCTAACCTCGTCGAGGCGCAGGTGAATTCCTATAGCCTCTTGCTCAAAGAGGGTTTAAAAGAGGTATTCAAAGAGTTCACCCCGATCAAAGACTACTCGGGCAAAAAATTCGATCTCGAATTTCTCTCAACCGAGCTCGGCGAGCCGAAGTTTGACGAGCACTACGCCAAAGCGCAGAAGCTCACGCTCGAGGCGCCGCTGCGCGCACTCGTGCGGCTCACCAACAAGACGAGCGGCGAGAAAAAGGAGCAAGAAATCTTTTTGGCGGATGTGCCGATGCAGACCCCGCACGGTACCTTCATCATCAACGGTGTTGAGCGCGTCATCGTGCCGCAGCTCGCGCGCTCGTATGGCGTCTTTTTCACCACCAGCGAAACGAAAGGCAAGCGCCACTTCGGCGCCAAAATAATCCCGGCACGCGGCGCATGGGTAGAGATGGAGGTGGATGCCGATGGCGGCATCTCGGTGCGTATCGACCGCAAGCGCAAATTCCCCGCAACCTCGCTGTTGCGTGTCTTTGGCGCGGGCGACCAGGCCGCGATGGCAGGACTGTTTGAGAATTTTGCACACGCCAAACACTGGATCGAGACCTCGCTTGAAAAAGATTCAGCTAAAACCGTCGAGGACGCGTATGTTGAGATACACAAGCGCCTGCGCGATGGCGACTTGGCGACGGCCAACAACGCGCGCGAATATGTGAACTCACTTTTCAGCCCCGAGCGCTATGATCTCTCTCGTGTGGGCCGCTACCGCTTTAACCAGCGCTTTGAAAAGTCGCTCGATGAGAAGGATCTCGCGCGCAAAACACTCTCGCTTGAGGACATCGCCCTCGTGCTCGGCCATTTGCTTGAGCTCGAGAACGACCCCGAGGCAGTGGAAGACAATATCGACCACTTGGGCTCGCGCCGCGTGCGCTATGTCGGCGAAATGCTCACCCAGCGCCTGCGCGTCGGGCTCACCCACATGAAGCGCAATATCCAGGATAGGATGTCGACCATTGACGCGGAGGCGACCATGCCGATGCAGTTCATCAACCCTAGGCCGCTGCAAGCGCGCATCAAAGAATTTTTCACCACCAACCAACTCTCGCAGTTCATGCAGCAGGAGAACGCGCTCACCGAGCTCGAACACCTCCGCACGCTCTCGGCTCTCGGCCCCGGTGGGCTCACCCGCGAGCGCGCCGGCTTTGAAGTCCGCGATGTGCACCCAAGCCATTATGGCCGCCTGTGCCCCATCCATACGCCGGAGGGCCCGAACATCGGGCTCATCCTCCACCTCTCGACCTATGCGCGGCTCAACGAGTTTGGCATGATAGAAACGCCGTATGTTGTCGTGAAGGATGGCCGCGTCACGGGAGAAATTAAATATCTCAACGCCGCCGAAGAAGAGAAGCAGGTCATCGCGCACGGCGCGACCGTGCTCGAGGGCGACATGATCGCTAATAAAATGGTCGAGACGCGCCTCAACGGCCTCCCGACTCGTATGCCCCGCGAAGAAGTGGGGTACATCGACGTGGCTGCCGAGCAGCCGTTCTCGGTCGCGACCTCGATGATCCCGTTCTTGGATAACGACGATGCAAACCGCGCACTCATGGGTTCGAACATGCAGAAGCAAGCGACCCCGTGCATCATCCCGGAGATCCCGCTCGTTGCCACCGGTATGGAGGAGCGTGCGGCCAAAGACACCGGCCGGCTCGTCTATGCGCCGGAAGACGGCGTCATTACGCGCGCCGACAGCCGCCGCGTGACCTTCAAAAATGCAAAAGGCAAAGAGTCCGAATACCCGCTGCCGAATTTTGTGCGCACCAACGGCTTTACGGCGCTCCATGGCCGCCCCACCGTCTCGGTGGGCCAGCAGGTGAAGAAAGGCGAATTGCTTGCCGATACTTCTTCTTCTGATCAGGGCCAGCTCGCGCTCGGGCAAAATGTGCTCGTGGCGTTCATGTGCTGGTCGGGCGCTAACTATGAAGACGCCATCATCATCTCGGAGCGCCTGGTGAAGGACAGCAAATTCTCCTCTATTCATATCGAGGAGTTCATCTGCAGTGTCCGCGACACCAAGCTCGGGCCCGAAGAGACGACCCACGACATCCCGAATATTTCTGAAGCAAAACTCCGCAACCTCGACGAGGACGGCATCGCCCGTGTGGGGAGCGAGGTGCGCCCTGGCGACATCCTGGTCGGCAAAATCACCCCCAAAGGCGAATCACAACTCACGCCTGAAGAGCGCCTCTTGCGCTCGATCTTCGGCGACAAGGCGCGCGATGTGAAGGACTCAAGCTTGCGCATGGAGAATGGCAAGCGCGGCCGCATCATCGGGGTCAAGGTCTTCTCGCGCGAGCAAGGCCACCAGCTTGAGAGCGGCATCATCAAAAAAATTCACATCGAGGTCGCGCAGCTGCGCACCGTCTCGGTCGGCGACAAACTTTCCGGCCGCCACGGCAACAAAGGCGTCATCTCGCGCATCTTGCCTGAAGAAGACATGCCGTACACGGCCGACGGCCGCCCGATCGATGTTATTCTGACCCCGCTCGGCGTGCCCTCCCGTATGAACCTCGGACAAATTCTCGAGCTCCACTTGGGGCTTGCCGCCAACACGCTCGGCTACCAGGCCATCTGCCCGCCGTTTGCCGGCGCCACCGAAGAGGAGATCCGCGCCGAATTGAAGAAAGCCGGTTTTAACGAAAATGGCAAAATGAAGCTCTTCGACGGCCGCACCGGCGCCGCCTTCGAGCAGGACATCTCGGTCGGCTACATGTACATCTTGAAACTCCACCACATGGTCGAGGACAAGATCCACATGCGCTCCATCGGGCCCTACAGCCTCATCACCCAACAGCCGCTCGGCGGCAAAGCCCAAGGCGGCGGCCAGCGTTTCGGCGAAATGGAAGTCTGGGCGCTCTTGGGCTATGGTGCGGCGTATACACTGCGCGAAGTATTGACGATTAAATCCGACGACATCATGGGGCGTTCCTCGGCGTTTGACGCCATCGTCCGCGGCGAGCGCATCACGCACCACTGGGTGCCGGCCTCGTTCAACGTGCTTCTACACACACTCCGCGGCCTTGCCTTGGATATCGACCTCATGCGCGGCGGTGCCTCGATGGGCGTGGGCCGCGCCGGCGGTTCGGGTAAAACGCCGGGCGCCGAGACCTTCGACTTCGATGCGGTCCGCATCCGCCCCGCCAGCCCCGAGAAGATCCTCGAGTGGTCGCACGGCGAAGTCACCAAACCGGAGACCATCAACTACCGCACCCAGCGACCGGAGAAGAACTCACTCTTTGACGAAAAAATCTTCGGCCCGGAGCGCGACTACGAATGCTACTGCGGTAAATATCGCGGCATTCGTTATAAAGGCATTGTCTGTGAGAAGTGCGGTGTCGAAATCACCCGCTCGATTGTGCGCCGCGAGCGCATGGGCCATGTCGATTTGGCCGTGCCGGTGGCACACGTGTGGTTCTTGCGCGCGATCCCGTCGCGCCTCGCCATGGTCTTGGGCATCTCGGGTGGCGATCTCGAGAAGGTCGTCTACTTTGCCGGCTATGTCGTGACCGAAGTCCACAAAGAAGAAAAAGAGCGCATTGTCGCCGAGCTCGATGTGGAGTACAAAGCCAAGCTCAAGAATCTCCAAGACGAGAAGAGCCGCGATAAAATGAAAGAACTTTTCCTCGAGGCTAAGCACGATATCGAGTCAATCGAGCTCGGTGCGGTCCTCGACGAGCCGCGCTACCATCGCTACGTGCTCAAATATGGCGCGATGTTCGAGGCGGGTATCGGCGCCGAGGCGCTCTACCAACTCTGCCGCCGGCTTGATCTCAAACAAATGATTGCCGCCGCCGCGCTTGCGCTTGAGAGCGCCGGTGCCGCCGAGCGCGAGAAGCTCACCAAACGCCTCTCCATTTTGCGCGCGATGGTACGTGCCAACATCCGGCCTGAATGGCTCTTCCTCACACGTATCCCGGTCATCCCGCCAGGGCTTCGCCCGATGGTCGCGCTTGAAGGCGGCCGCCACGCGACCTCCGACGTCAACGACCTCTACCGCCGCGTCATCAACCGCAACAACCGCCTCAAGAAACTTCTCGACATCCATGCGCCGGACGTGATTCTCCGCAACGAGAAGCGCATCTTGCAGGAAGCGGTCGACGCGCTTATCGACAACTCGATCCGCCACGGCGGCGCGGCGTTCTCCGCGACGACCCAGGCGCGCCAGCGCCCGCTCAAATCGCTCTCGGATAACCTCAAGAGCAAACACGGTCTCTTCCGCCAGAACCTGCTCGGCAAACGCGTGGACTACTCGGGCCGCTCGGTTATCGTTGTCGGTCCTGAACTCAAACTCAACCAGTGCGGTCTCCCGAAGCACATGGCGCTCGAGCTCTTTCGCCCATTCGTGATAGGGAAGTTGCTGCAGAAAGAACTCGCCTATAACATCCGCGGTGCCGGTCGTCTTATCGACGAAGGCATGCCGGAGGTGTGGGCTATCCTCGAAGAGGTGATTAAAGACAAATACGTGCTCCTCAACCGCGCGCCGACACTCCACCGCCTCGGTATTCAGGCCTTCCAACCGATCCTTATCGAAGGCAACGCTATCCAGCTCCATCCGCTCGTCTGTCCGGCCTTTAACGCCGACTTCGACGGTGACCAGATGGCCGTGCACGTGCCGCTCTCGAGCGAGGCGCAAGCCGAAGCGCGCGAGATCATGGCCGCCAGCCGCAACATCCTCAAGCCCGGCAACGGTGAGCCGGTGGTTGCCTCAAAACTCCTCGACATTCTCCTCGGCGCTTATTGGATGACCAAAGAGGTCGAGGGTGCGCACGGCGAAGGCCTCGCATTCCCCGGCCCCAACTCGGCAATCCTGGCCTACGACCACGGCCACGTCGGCTTCCAATCCAAAATCAAAGTCATGCCGTCCGAGAAGCAGAAGTACGCGCAGTTTGGCGGCTCGCTCTTCGAGACGACCGTTGGGCGGCTTCTCTTCAACACGACCTTCCCGGATGACTATCCGTTCATCAACACGCCTATCGATAAGAAAGGCATGGCACGCATCGTTGATGATCTCATTGTCCGCTACGGGCTTGAGAAGATCCCGGACATCATGGACAGGATCAAGAACTTCGGCTTCCGCTATGTGACGCAATCGGGCATCACGTGGTCGCTCGACGACATCCGCGTCCCCGCTGAGAAAGCCGGCATCATCATCGAAGCCCAGCAGAAATCGCACGAAGTTATCGAGCATTGGGAGCAAGGCTTGCTCTCTGAAGAGGAGCGCTATCGCATGAACCTCGAGATTTGGCACACCGCCAAAGCCGAAGTTGAGAAGCTCATCCCGGGCATCCTGCCCAAGAACGGTTCGGTTGAAGACATGCTCCGCTCGGGCGCCCGCGGCTCGCTCGGTAACCTGACCCAGATGGTGGGTATGAAAGGTCTCATTGCGACGCCGACCGGCGAAACAATCGAGCTCCCGGTTATCACCTCAATGAAAGAAGGTCTCTCGCCGATCGACTATTTCCTCACGACGCACGGTAGCCGCTCGGGCTTGGCCTCCTTGGCTCTCTCAACCGCGAAGGCCGGCTATCTCACCCGCAAACTCTTCGACGTCGGCCAGGACTTGGTCGTCAATGAAGACGAGTGCGGCACGAGCGAGGGGCTCATCATCCGCCGCGAATCGGCCTCGGGTATCGGCACCTTCTTGGCAAAGAATATCGAAGGCCGCTATCTTGCCGC
>CAIUOD010000007.1 GCA_903900775.1 Candidatus Adlerbacteria bacterium
AGGGTGTGTAATGGCCACGTTTGAGGGCAACCCTTGTAGGCTACCCGGGGGGGGTTCTAACAACGGGTCGTATAATTCCAGCACCAACGGTGGTGGTGAAGGCGGCAGTGGTGCTTCTTATAGCGGGGCAAACTCCGCTGACACGTCAGCGAAGGGTGGCTCTGCAGACCCTGGCACTGCCGGAGCAGAAGGGAACAGTGGATCAGAGAGCAGTGGTGGAGGTAGCGGTGGCGGTGCATGCTTTGCCGCTGGAACACCAATAGAGATGGCAGATGGTTCCGCAAAGCCAATTGAGGCGGTGCAGCTTGGCGATATGGTTATGTCGTATGACGCAAATGGTTCGCTGACACCGGCAAAAGTTCTACAAATTTTGGTTCACCCAAATCAGCCCGTGAATAACTTAAACGGCATACTGGTGACTGGTGAACATCGGTTTTTGACATCAAACGGCACGTACAAGCACGATTCTGACCTACAGCATGGAGTAGACAAGCTTGTGGCGGCTGATGGCTCTCTCGTTTCCGATTGGACACTGACGCCAACGGGTAAGGTGATGACCGTATACAATTTTACGATTGAAGGTACACATACCTATATCGCAGGAGGCTTCCGTGTACATAACTCAAAGTAATGCTGAAAAAACCGCCGCGGCCTTGGGCCGCGGCGGTTTTGCGTTTCCGATTTAAAAAAATTAGATAAGCCCCGCTTTTTTGAGTGTTTTGTAAGCGCCGTTTTTAGCGATAGTCTTGAGCCCTTGGGTCGAGATAGTGACGACCACCGTGCGATTGAGCTCGGGCACAAAAATGCGCTTCTTTTGAAGATTGGGATACTTGCGCACCATGCCGGTCGGGTTGTATTTGGTCGCGCGGATGCGGTTGCTGTAGCCGCCAGCAACTTTCGAGCCTTTTTTAGTGATGGGACAGATTTTTGCCATATGATTATCGAGGTCGCATCATGCTATCATATATTGTCTGATTCGCAAATAATCTATGCAATTTCTCTTCTATTTCATCGTCCTTATCTTCTCGGTCATCCTCCACGAGGTCGCGCACGGCTATATGGCCAACTGGCGGGGCGACCCGACCGCGCGCTTGCAAGGCCGCCTCACGCTCAACCCCATCTCGCACATCGACCCCACGGGCACGATCATTCTCCCGCTCCTTATGTGGATGGCGCAGGGCTTCGGGCCCAACCCCATCCTCCTGGGCTACGCCAAACCGGTGCCCTACAATCCCTACAATCTGCCCGGAAAATACGACGAGCTCTTGGTGGCGGGCGCGGGGCCGGCAACGAACATTTTTCTCGCCGTTCTTTTTGGTTTGGCAATCCGTTTTGCGGGGCCTTTGGGTTTGAGCGGGGCAGTGGGGCTTTTGGATGCCTTCGCTATCATCGTGTTAGTCAATATGCTTTTGGCACTCTTCAATCTTATCCCGATACCGCCGCTGGACGGCTCGAAGGTGCTCTCGGGAATTTTGCCTGGTGCTTTGGGGCAGGCCTACAATCGCTTCCGCCACTCGTTTGAACGGATGGGGGTACTCACGGGCACTTTGGTTATTCTCGTCATTTTCTACTTCTTGCTCGCGCCCATTTTTGGCAAAGTGCTCCTGACCCTCTTCCAGCTTTTGACAGGAGCCTCGCTGTAATATAGAGTGCTCTGTAGCGCGCGATGGCGCGTTTTTACTTCACATGGCACGCATCTCACAACTCGTCCGCCGGGGGCGCTCAACCGCCAGCCGCGTAAAGTCCAAGTCGCCCGCACTCAAGCGGGGCTTCAACGTGCTCAAAAACCGCCCGGTCTTCTACCCCAGCCCCTTCAAGCGCGGCGTGTGCACCAAAGTGACGACCATGACCCCGCGCAAACCAAACTCGGCCGTGCGCAAAATCGCCCGCGTCCGCCTCACCAATGGCCAAGAAATCACCGCCTACATCCCGGGGGAGAAGCACAACCTCCAGGAGCACTCCGTGGTCATCGTGCGCGCCGGCCGCGTGAAGGACATCAACGTCCGCTACCAGATTGTGCGCGGTCGCCTCGACGCCGGCGGGGTAGAGAAGCGCAATGTCTCCCGTAGCCGCTACGGTGTTAAGAAACCAAAATAAAATAGTTAACTATTTTCAATAAAAAAGTATATGCGTCGCCCTGTAAAAAATCGTAATATCGTTGGCCCGGACATGAAGTACAACTCTGCCCGCGTGGAGAAGTTCATCAACTCGGTCATGTGGGACGGCAAAAAGTCGACCGCTCGCAAAGTGGTCTACGACTCTTTTGATTTGATCAAAGAAAAAACTAAGGTGGAGAGCCCGCTCGAACTTTTTGAGACCGCTATCCGCAACGTGAGCCCACAGGTAGAGATCCGCTCCCGCCGCGTCGGCGGCGCCAACTATCAGGTGCCGCGCGAGGTGCGCCCCGAGCGCAAGCAGGCACTGGCCTTCCGTTGGATACTCTTGGCCGCCCGCGCCCGCAAAGGTATGCCGATGCATAAGCGCCTGGCCGAGGAACTCATTGCCGCTTCAAATAACGAAGGCTCTGCCGTCAAAAAGCGCGAGGATACGCACCGTATGGCCGAAGCCAACAAGGCCTTTGCCCACTTCGCGTGGTAAAACAGCTCTCTCTTTTTGTGCGTGATACTATTTTAGGATATGGGACCTATTGAAGGCGCAGCATTTGTTGTCTTTTTAATCGCAATACTTTTTGCTAGTGTTTACTTTGTGACACGTGCGCGCTGGACCATGCGCAACGCGACCAGATCATTTACTAAAGATGATACCGAGCGAATAAGGCGGAACCCCTATTTTGCGGGAATCTTTTTCATTCTTGCCCTCGCTCTTTTGAGTTATGGTTGGTATTTAGGAAATCAAAATAGCGCTTTCGCAGCTTTAGCACACAAAGCGACTGGGCAAGTAATTGAGCTCCGGATAGATCTCACCCCCAGCAGTTTGGATGATTATGGCAACCATATAAGTTCAATATCCTATCCTGTTGTCCTTTTCACTACAGACAAAGGCCAACAGTTTACTTTCCAATCTGATATAGGCGACACTTCCTCTCAGTACAAAAAAGGCGACGCGGTGGAAGTCCTCTACGATCCCTCAGACCCCAAGAACGCGAGAATCGCTTCACAGGATTCGCTATCATCACTTCTTTTCTTTCTTGGACTGATCTTTTTGATCGCGCCAATCGTCTTTGTCTGGAAGAAGTTTTTTGCCAAACCATAGCCAACAAGGCCTTTGCCCACTTCGCGTGGTAAAACAGCTCTCTTTTTGTGTGATACGATTATCGTGAGATGGCAGACCTACTCATCCTTTCAAAGGGCATCCTTCTTGCGTTTGTTTTGGCACTGCCTTTCCTTTGGGTGTGGGTTAATCGCAGGCGATTTAAAAATAAGGACGATTCACTCTCTTACACGATAGTTAATTCGATACTGGGGATTATCGAGATTCCGTTGATGATTCTTGTAGCTGCCTGGGTTATAGTAATTCTAGGAGGCGCGGGCTCTTGCCACGGTTCCTCGTCTTGCGGAGACAGTGGTTTAGCTCTTTATCTACTTACTTTGATTATAGGATTCCCTCTTCTAATTCTTTATTTAGTCCTGAGTCTGTTGCCGGTAGGGAATAAGAAAGTGCGAAACTTGCCGTGGTGGGTCCCCGGGCTAGCGCTAGCGGCAATCATCCTTGGCATTACCTATTTCATTGGTTAAGAGATTCTATGGCCGTCCACTTCGCGTGGTAATTTCAACCTAAAACACTATTAACAAAGACCGCCGCAGGGCGGTTTTTGTGTGATACGATTATTTCGTTATGGTTAGAAAAATTGCCATTACTATCGGTCTCGTATTGTTGGCGCTAGCTGTGATCAGTCCAAACTTTGAAGAGAGTCTTGTTGCGTTCTCGTACGCCGAAATCATACTCTTCTTTGCATTTCGTCCAGCGTTTTTACGCTACACGGCACACCATAATCGCATAGTGCAAAATCTTGTAATATTCGTCGTGGAGTTTGTCGCAATTTTCGGTTTTATACTCATGATTTCTTTCCCGCTACTTCACTGTTCAGATATAGGGTGCCCAGCATATTTTTCCCAATCTTGGTATCAAGTGCTTTGGGGTCTATTTGGGTAATTGTTTCCATCGTGCTTGGCAATTTACTTTTTCTCGCTTTTCGAGTATCGTAGTGGAGCGCCCGTGCGGGCGTTTTAATTTACAATATATGCCCCAACGAGACTATCCATTGGAGAAAGTGCGCAACTTCGGCATCATCGCTCACATCGATGCGGGCAAGACGACCACCTCCGAGCGCGTTTTGTACTACACCGGTAGCCAGCACAAGATAGGCGAGGTGCACGAAGGAGAGACCACCACCGACTGGATGGAGCAGGAGCGCGAGCGCGGCATCACCATCACCGCCGCGGCCGTCTCATGCTTTTGGACGCGCACCGATGAGCCCGACAAAAAAGATCTCGCGAAGAAATACCGTTTCAACATCATCGACACCCCCGGGCACATCGACTTTACCGTCGAGGTGAAGCGCTCGATGCGGGTGCTCGACGGCGCCATCGTCGTCTTCGATGGCGTGGCCGGTGTGGAGCCGCAGTCTGAAACTAACTGGCGCTATGCCGACGAGGCCAATGTGCCTAGAGTGTGCTTCATCAATAAGCTTGATCGCATGGGCGCAAATTTTGAAAAATCGTTTCAGTCTATCCTCGACCGTCTGAACAAAAATGCGGTGCGCATGCAGTTGCCGATTGGCGCCGAAGAAAAATTCGAGGGTGTTATTGATCTGCTCGACATGAAGGCCTACGGCTTTGAGGGTGAGATGGGTCGCGACGTCGTCGAAATTCCTATCCCCGAAAATCTCAAAAGCGACGCGGCTACGTATCGCGCAGAGCTCGTGGAGAAGATTGTCGAGCAAGACGACCAGATGATGAACGAGTATTTGGATGGCAAAGAGCCCACCCTTGAGCAACTTAAAGCGACCCTTCGCAAGGCCGTTATCGACAATAAGCTTTTCCCCGTTTATACCGGTTCTGCATTGAAAAATAAGGGTGTTCAGCAGGTGCTCGACGCCGTCGTCGACTATTTGCCGAGCCCGCTTGATGTGCCGCCGGTCAAGGGTGTCAACCCGAAGACGGGCGAAGAGGTTACTCGCCACGCCTCCGACGCGGAGCCGTTCTGTGCGCTTGTTTTTAAAATCCAGCGCGACCCGTTCGTGGGGCAGTTGGCGTTCTTCCGCGTCTACTCGGGCACCATCGAGGCGGGTTCGTATTTGTATAACTCGACCACCGGCAAGAAAGAGCGTCTCGGCCGTATCGTGCGCCTCCAAGCCGACAAGCGCGAAGAGGTAAAGAAAGTCTACGCAGGCGAGATAGCCGCCGCCGTGGGCCTTAAGGATTCCAAAACTTCGCACACGCTGTGCGACGAGGAGAACCAGATTATTCTCGAACAGATCAAATTCCCTGAGCCGGTTATTTCACTCCGTATTGAACCTAAAACCAAGGCCGACCAAGAGCGCATGGGCATGGCGCTCAAAGAACTCTCGGACGAAGACCCGACCTTTAAAGTGGCGAGTGACCCCGAGACTATGGAGACGCTCATCTCGGGTATGGGCGAGCTCCACCTCGAGATTATCGTCGACCGCATGAAGCGCGAGTTTAATGTCGAGGCCGATGTTGGTAAGCCACAGGTGGCCTACCGCGAAACCATCACTCAAGGCTCCGAAGCTGAAGGCAAATATATCAAACAGACCGGCGGTCGCGGGCAGTATGGCCATGTGCGTCTACGCCTCAAGCCGCTCGAGCCCATCAACGAAGACAAGAAGATTTCAAAAAACATCACGCGCGAGGAGCACTTCGAATTCATCAACAGCATCAAAGGCGGCGTCATCCCGCAGGAATACATCCCGGCGGTGGAGAAGGGCGTCCGCGAGGCTATGGAGCGCGGTATTGTGGCCGGCTTCAAACTGGTGGATATTTCCTGCGAGCTCTACGACGGCTCCTACCACGATGTCGACTCGTCCGAAATCGCCTTTAAAATTGCGGCATCTATGGGCTTCCAAGATGCGGCCCGCGCCGCCCGGCCCGTCTTGCTTGAACCGATTATGAAAGTCGAGGTCGTCGCGCCCGAGAAGTTCATGGGCGACGTCAACGGCTCACTCTCCGGCAAACGCGGCGCTATCGAGGGCATCGAGGAGCGCGGGCTCAACCGCGCCGTCAAAGCCAAGGTGCCGCTCTCCGAGATGTTCGGCTATACGACCCAGCTGCGCTCGATGACCGAGGGTCGCGCCGGCTTCACCATGGAGTTTGACCACTACGAAATCGTCCCCAAAAACGTCGCCGACACCATCATCGCCGGGCGGAAATAAAATAGTTATCCTCTTTGTGGGGGATAGGCCTCTTGTGCGCCCTCGGTGTGTGTGATTTTATAGATAACAACAGGGTAGCCCCGTAAGGGGCCGCCCTTTCTTTTGTTTTAGCGCTTATTTACCCATCTCCTTAGAATTAGAAAGTTATTAGTATGAAAACTTCGAATGCCGCAGTGCTCTCGCCCAGCTCACTCTTCGATTTAAAACATCTGCGCGTTTTAGCCGTCGCCATCGCGCTTTCATTTGCTCTGGTAGCGGTGCCGGCCCCTGCCCACGCCGCACCTCTCAATCAGACCCAGATTTCTGCTATTCTCTCTCTTTTGCAATCTTTTGGTGCTAACCAGAACACCATCAATAATGTTTCAGCCGCTTTAAACGGTACGGGTGGTAAATACATCGGCGAGAAGGGGAGTCTTTCAGCAGTCCCGATTTCGGGACCAGCTCCACTTACCGTGGCGTTCACTACTTCGTATGGGATGTCTCCCTCTATAGTTGATGCTACCTATAGTATTGACTTTGGGGATGGGTCGGCGCAAAACATTACCTGCGACGTCAGTGCGGCTACGTCCCTGTGTTATGCCCCGGTAACCGTTCAACACACGTACAGCGACAAGGGGACGTACACAGCGGCTGTCCACAGTAATGACAGAATCATCGCGACACAAACAATTGTTGCCACCAATGATCAAGCGACTAGCGCACCAACCGTCACCATCGACCAGAGCTCGCTCACGATTAATGCCCCTCAAACGGTATCGGCACCTTTAACGAATTCGACGGCGCCCTCGGTTGACGCCATGAATCCGCCCACCGACACGCAGACCTTGGGTGCCCTGACCAGTAAACAGGCCTTCTATACCTACCTTTACAACTGCGTGCTTGGTAGGGCACCGGATGCTGGTGGGCTCTCCGGCTGGGTGCAGGGCACCATCAACTCGTTCCAGACTGCCTATCGCGGGTTCTTCAATTCACCCGAATATGTCGCGGCGAATAACTCTGATCAGAAATTTATCAATCAGGCGTACCAGTGTATCCTCTTCCGCACGCCGGATGCGGTCGGCAATGCGTTTTGGTTATCCAAACTGCAGAGCGGCGCCTCGCGCGATAGTGTCGTAACCTTCTTTGCAGGGAGTTCAGAATTCCAAACAAAGATCGCACCCACCCTACAAAGCGTGATGGTTTCGAGCCCCGTAAGCGTCGCGCCTTCGGTGCTCTCTCAAGTAGCTTCGGTAGCGGTGATAGTCGCGGCCGCGCCGTTCAATGTCCTCATCGACAGCCTCTCGCAGATGTTCGTGGCGCTCGGGATGTATTAAAGAGATTCTCGCTGAGAGATAAAGAAATAGAGAAAAAGGCACTGTGCTAGAATGACGCGAGCGCTTTACTCGTAATCTAGCTACAGAGCTTATGAAATCAACACTTTTTAGGACTGTGTTTGGTGTTTTTGCCGGCGCAGCACTTTTGTGGGCCGGGGCCGCGCAAGCCTCGACGCTCACGAGCGCACAAGTGCAATCGATACTACAGATGCTCCAGTCATTTGGCGCAGACCAGACTACGATAAACAACGTGTCGGCTTCTCTCGGCTCGCCAACTAACCCATCACCAACCACCCCTGGATATACCTGCCCGAGCCCAGCGCTCTCCTATAATCTCTACCTTGGTTTGAAGGACGCACAAACCGGCGGCCAAGTGTCGCAACTCCAGAAATTCTTCGGCATGACGCCGACGGGCTATTTCGGCCCGCTTACTCGTCAAGCAGTGATGAATTTTCAGCAAACAAATCATGTGTCGCCCGTAACCGGTGGCGTGGGCCCACTCACTCGCGCGTTCATAAATAACAGTATTTGTGGCACAGGTGAATACAATGCTCCCACTCCAATAATCACTTCAATCACCCCAACCCAAGGGCCGGTGGGAACCCAAATAACCATTAATGGGCAAGGTTTTACGGCCGACAACACCGTGCATTTTGGTAGTGGGGGAGCACTGCATGTGCCAGCACAAAACGGCAGGGGAACACTCTCGTTCACGATCCCGAGCGCCGTTGGGCCGTGTAGCTATGTAGGCGACACCTCGCCTATACGCTGTATGATTGCCGATCAACAAGTCGTCCCCGGTAATTATTCGATCTATGTCACCAATACAAACGGCCAAAGCGCCACGCAGACTTTTACCGTAACGAGCGGGCAAACGGGATTGCTATTGCAAATCACTTCGCCCGCGACCGGGCAGACATTTGTGCGCGGGCAAGATATGCCGATTGTGTGGACTATCGGGCAAAACGCCCCTTCAAGCGCGAACCTTGTGCTTGACCTCTACACAGAGGCAGGGAGCAAGGTGGGAACGATAGCAATACCCCAGATAACCGCCGACTCCTACACCTGGCACATCCCCGGCTTCCCGCAGAACTATATGTGCACGATGCAGTACCCCAACGGCTTATGCGGTAGCGATATACCAACCGGCCAGTACTACATCAAAGCGACTGCCACCGCCGACGGCTTTAATCCAAACGCGGCAGTGTATGCCACGGCGCAGAGCGGCGTCTTCACCATCAACCTGCAATAGGCCCTCGAGTTGCACTTTTGGAGGGAGTCGGGTAGTATAAGCGCATTGCACTGGCGTGTTTTCCTGTGCTCGTGTTTAGTTATCAGCAATTATTACTAGTTAGAAGAAATTAGATATGGCAGCAACTTTTGACAGGCAGAAGCCGCACATCAACGTCGGCACCATCGGGCACGTCGACCACGGCAAAACGACGCTCACGGCGGCGATTTTGCACACGCTCGACATGGCCAAAGCAGAGGGCTATGGCGCGCGCCTCGAAGGCGTCGATAATATCGACAACGCGCCGGAGGAGAAGGCGCGCGGTATTACCATCGCGCTCCACCACTCGGAGTATTGGACGCCGGAGCGCCACTACGCGCACATCGACGCCCCGGGACACGCCGACTACATCAAGAACATGATCACCGGCGCCGCCCAGATGGATGGCGCTATCCTCGTGGTCGCCGCCACCGACGGTGTTATGCCCCAGACCCGCGAGCACGTGCTCTTGGCCTGGCAGGTGGGTGTTCGCAAACTCATCGTTTTCCTCAACAAAGTAGACATGGTTGACGATACTGAACTCGTCGATCTCGTTGAAGAAGAAGTGCGCGAGCTTCTCGGCAAGCAGGGCTTCGACGCCAAAGAGACTCCGGTCATCCGCGGCTCGGGCCTCAAAGCACTTGAGAGCAAAGATTTGAACGACCCGTGGTCGCAGAAGGTCATGGAACTCGTTAAAACCCTTGATTCGTACCTTCCGCTTCCCGTACGCGAAGTTGATAAACCGTTCCTTATGCCGATTGAAGACATCTTCTCGATTGAAGGCCGCGGCACCGTGGTCACCGGCCGCATCGAGCGCGGGCAGGTCAAAGTAGGGGAGGAAGTCGAGATCGTCGGCCTCCAGCCGACCGCTAAGACCACCATCACCGGTATCGAGATGTTCAACAAACAGCTTGATTCGGGCATGGCGGGCGACAACGCCGGCGTACTCTTGCGCGGCACTAAGAAAGAAGACGTCCACCGCGGCCAAGTCTTGGCTAAGAGTGGTTCGGTCACGCCGCACACCGACTTTGACGCCGAGGTATACGTCCTCAGCAAGGAAGAGGGCGGCCGTCACACGCCGTTCTTCTCGGGCTACAAACCGCAATTCTACATCCGCACCACCGACGTCACCGGCGAAGTGACACTTGCCGCGGGCACCGAGATGGTCATGCCGGGCGACACCGTCACCTTCAAAGTGAAGCTCACTGCACCGGTCGCACTTGAAGAGAAACAGCGCTTCGCTGTCCGCGAGGGCGGCAAGACCGTGGGCGCAGGCGTCGTAACTAAAATAAATGCCTAACTCGACTGAAGAAAAGAAGCCCGCAACCCGGAGCCGCGCTCGCAAAGCGGCCGCTCCGGTTGCTATAGCGAAATTGCGCATCAAGGTCATGGCCTATGAGCACAAGATTCTTGATGCATCGGTGCGCCAGATCATGGACACCGCCGCGCGCTACGACGCCAACATCGCGGGGCCGATACCGCTGCCGACCGAAATCAAAAAGTGGACCGTCAACCGCTCGACCTTCATCTACAAAGATACGCGCGAGCAGTTCGAGATGCGCACCCACAAGCGACTTATCGACATCATTGATCCAAGCCCAAAAGTTATCGAGGCACTTACCAACCTTTCGCTGCCCTCGGGGGTTACGATTGAGGTGAAGATGATGTAATATTCATAATCGGACGAACACGAAAAATCTCCGCCAACTCGGCGGGGATTTTTCGTTTTATCATCGCTTGCACTTTTTATTTTGGGGAGTATTGTAACGGCGGTGGTACCCGTAGCGTAAGCTCGGGCGTTGGCTCCCCCATAGTGCGGGGCTGGAGCAGTATCGTGTGCGGTGTTTTGAACCGGTATCGGGCCTCGTAAGGCCGATTGACCGGCTGTCTCCGCCCATCTTCCGAGGGCAAGGGGCCCTAGCGCTCGGTTGACTGCTCCCCACCCACAGGTGTCCGGAGCCGCGCCCCGCGGGCGGGTCGTGGCATTACAGCCTGTGGCTATCCGGACGGGTTGGGTTCTCAATAACTTTGCTACCCAGCCCGTCCGACGGCCTCTCTTTGCAAAAATCTTGCGGGAGAGGTTTTTGTTTGCATATTTTCTGGCTTTCGAGTATAGTCCTTGGGACGTTAGAAACCCGCCTGTCGGCGGACAGGTAGCGTTGATCCACGTCCCGGGCTTAGGCCACCGCGCCTTAGACAAAATAGGGGACCAATAGACAACATATGAAATTCATCCTTGGCACAAAGGGCCCCATGACGACCGTCTTCGACGATGAAGGCCGCGCGCGCGCGGCAACCATCATCACGGCGACCCCGTCGATCGTGACCCAAATCAAGACCCTCGAGAAGGAGGGCTATTCGGCGGTGCAGATCGGCTATGGTGATGCGAAAGAGAGCCGCGTCAATAAGGCCCAGCTAGCGCACGCAAAAGGCAAAGCGCTCAAGCATTTTAAAGAACTGCGCGCCGGCCTCGGCAAACAAGCCTCGAATATTGCGGGCGTTGAACTCGGCGCCTCGGTTGATGTCTCGGTTTTCGCGCCGGGGGAGATGGTAGAGGTCTCGGCAATCTCCAAAGGCAAAGGATTCCAGGGTGTCATCAAGCGGCACGGCTTCCACGGCGGGCCGCGTAGCCACGGCCAGAAGCACTCCGAACGCTCCCCGGGCTCGATCGGCGGCGGCGGCGGGCGCGGCGGCGGGCGTGTGGCCAAAGGCATGCGCATGGCCGGGCGCACCGGCAACGATCGCGTCACCATCCGCGGCTTGGCAATCCTCCAAGTGCACCCCGAGACCAACGAGATCGTGATTGCCGGGGCAGTGCCGGGCACGCGCGGCACGCTGGTTGAAATCCGCGGTTAGCCAAACTTTGAATATATATGGAAACGAAAACGATAAAAAAAGAAAACATGGCGGCGACCGTCTATAACAACAAGGGGTTGAAGGCGGGCACGGTTGAACTCCCCGCAGGTATTTTTGGCCTGCCGTGGAATGCCGACCTCGTGCACCAAGTCGTAGTAGGCATGCAGGCCAACGCCCGCACGCCGGTAGCCCACACTAAAGATCGTGGCGAAGTGCGCGGTGGCGGCCGCAAACCGTGGAAGCAAAAAGGCACCGGCCGCGCGCGCGTCGGCTCCTCTCGCTCGCCGATCTGGAAAGGCGGCGGCGTGACCCACGGCCCGCGCAATGACAAAATCTACGCGCAGAAGATTAACCGCAAGCAGGCCCAAAAGGCGCTCTTGGTCGCCCTCTCGCGTAAGTTTAAAGATAACGAAATCATTTTCGTCGACTCGATTGGCCTCGCCACACCCAAAGCAAGCGAAGCCAAGAAAATGCTCACGGCCTTTACGGCAAACTTCGCCGGCTTGAACAAAAAGAAAAACGCGGCAACCTTAGCGCTCGCGACCGCCAACAGCGCGGCGCAGAAAAGCTTCGCCAACTTCGGCAACATTAACGTCGAGGAGGTGCGCAATCTCAACCCACTCTCGATCTTCTCAACCAAATACCTGATCCTCGAGAATCCGGCCGCGGCCATCGAAGTGTTCGCGAAGAAACAAACGGCCAAGAAATAAACTATTATGCAAAAACACTCTGGAACCATCATCATAGCTCCCCGCATCACCGAAAAAGGCGCGTTTGTTGCTGAACAAGGGTGCTATGTCTTTAATGTCGCGATGAACGCCACCAAAAATGAGATCGCGCACGCCATTGAGACGATCTACAAAGTCGCCCCGCGCAAAGTTACGCTCGTGGCCGTGCCGGGCAAGACGGTACGCACCCGCGGGAGCAACCGCCCCGGCCGCACCAACGCCGGCAAAAAAGCGTACGTCTTTCTCAAAGCAGGGGAGACCATTGAGGTCGCGTAATCTTTAAGAAAATTATGAAAACGTATAAACCGTACACCAAATCGCGCCGCCACATGACCACGGTCACCTTCCGCGGCAAAATCACGGCGGCCGAGCCGCACAAAGCACTCACTTCGGGCGGCAAGCGCGACGTGGGGCGCAACAACGCCGGGCGCATCACGGTGCGCCACAAGGGCGGCGGCCACAAGCGGCTCCTACGCGATGTCGATTTTTCCTACACCAAGCGCGTGCCGGCCGTGGTTGAGACGGTTGAATATGATCCGAACCGCTCCGGCTTTATCGGCCTCTTGCTCTACAAAGATGGCGAGCGCCGCTACGCGCTTTTGCCGAAGTCGTCCGTCGTAGGCACTGCGGTCATCACCAACGAAGATGCACCAGCCACGCCGGGCAACCGCATGCCGCTTAAAAACGCTCCCTTGGGCGCCTTTGTCTACAATGTCGAGATTAAGCCGGGCCAGGGTGGCAAATTGGGCCGAGCGGCTGGCGGGCACATCGAGCTCGTTGCGCGCGATGCGGGGCTTGTCGACCTCAAAATGCCTTCAAGCGAGATCCGCCGTGTCCCTGAAGAGTGCTGGGCAACCCTGGGCGAAGTCTCCAACGAAGAACACCACCTGATGACGATTGGGAAAGCCGGCCGCAGCCGCTGGCTCGGCATCCGGCCCACGGTGCGCGGCACCGCGATGAATCCGGTTGACCACCCACACGGTGGCGGCGAAGGCCGCCAGGGCAGGGGATTGCGCCGCGCCAAAACGCTCTGGGGCAAGCCCTCCGGCAAGGGCCAGAAGACGCGCAAGCCGAAGAAGTACTCCAACTACTTGATAGTCAGTAGGCGAAAAGTAGGAAAGAGGCGATAGGCCGCAACCCGCCTGCCGGCGGGCAGGAGTCGGCAAACGCCGCTAATACATATAAAAAGAACGATCCCCGGCTCTCGCGAGCCGGGGATCTCTCGTTACGCGGGTGACTTTGCGCGGGGCTTCAGATGTAGATATACATCAAAGCCCCACAACCACCACACGATTTTTGCGAACTGGATCATGGGCCCTCCCATTTAGAACACCGGGCCCGAGCTAAAGTTGCGCAAGTGACTTCATTGTTATTCTTTTAAAATCTGTTACAAATGGATCACGCCGGGGACCTGTACTCCTGGGCAACGTGTTGGCGTGCTTATAAAGAGGAGGGGAGACCTGGTCTCCCGGCAAGGCACTGTTTGGGCCTCCCCTCTAACCAACCGGAGGCCGCGTCAGACAGTGTGCTGGTACACACTGCCTGACCCGTAATGGCTATGCGGCGCCTCGAACAAGTTTCAGGCCGTTGCAAATAGCCAAGTCGCGGCACTCGTTCTTTACGCCCAGCTCCGCCTCCTGCGGAGCTTTCTCTTTTCTATAAAAAACGAACCCCCGGCCTTGCGGTCGGGGATTTCTCGTTGCCGGGCGAAGCTACTTCTTCGCCCGCTTTTTCACTTTCTTTTTCGCCTCCTTCTTGGTGTGCGGTTTCACCGCCTGCCCATGAGCCCTCATCTCATCTGACCAGGTGAAGATGCCTCGGACGGCCATGCTCACGATTTCGAGCGGGTCGAGGCGCACATCCGCAGTCTCGGACCGCTTCCATCGACCCCGCTCCACCACCAGGGGGCAGCCGAGCAACTGACCATCTGGTGTTTTCCCCCACGGCACGACATAGTCCTTGCCCACGAGAAAAACGGGAAACGATTCACCATTTTTCTGCAACCCAATTCTCGGCACCTTCAACGCCCTCCTGCCGTCCAAACCTTGGCGAACCATACCTATTTAGCCAAACTTGCGCAAGGGAGGGAATTCCTGTACTATCTTTTTACCGCGCTTTGGCGCGTTTTCAATTGCATAGCTTGCTATGCAAGCGTCAAATATAAACAAGATATGGCACGATCGCTCAAAAAAGGACCCTACGTCGACGAAAAGCTCCTCAAGAAGATTGAGGGCAAACGCCCGCAGACTGCGGCGGTAGTTAAAACGTGGGCGCGCCGCTCCCAAATCGCCCCGGAGATGGTCGGCTTTACTTTTGGCGTCCACAACGGCAAGGCGCACATCGAGGTCCTCGTCTCCGAGGATATGGTGGGGCACCGCTTGGGCGAATTCTCGCCGACCAAAAAGTTCGTCCGCCACGGCGGTAAGATGCAGAAGGAGCAGGAACAGAAGCAGAAGGAGGCCGAGATCTCGGCAGCGCAAGCGGCTAAGACTGCCACCGAGACGAAGAAGAAATAGATTATATGGCATCCTCCAAAGCATCACTTTCAAATTACCGACAATCACCGCGCAAGGTGCGCCTGGTGGCCGACTTGGTGCGCGGTAAAAATGCCGCCCACGCGCTTGCCATCCTCGCCGCGCTCCCGAAGCGCGCCTCGGGGCCGGTCGCCGACCTTATTAAATCAGCGGTCGCCAATGCGGGGGAGGGGAATCCGGCCAACTCGCTCATCATCTCGAGTGTCCAGGTCAACAAGGGCGTGGTGCTCAAGCGCTCGATGCCGCGCGCGCGCGGCCGCGCCTCGGCGATCCGCAAACACTCGAGCCACATCAGCATTTCGCTTACCTCAAAACCGGCGCCCAAAACCCCTCGAGAAACCTCGGGGCAAGCAAACTAATATGTCTAAAGTAGTCCATCCCTATTCTCATCGACTCGGTATCCTGCGCGACTGGCGGCATCGTTGGTTTGCCCGCGGCGCGACCTACCAGCAGTACATCAAATCGGACATTCTCCTGCGCCAGTTTTTAGAGACCGAGCTTGTCGGCATGCACGTGGGAGCGCTCGAACTTGAGCGCGGCCAAAATATGCTGAAGGTCATCATCAAAACCTCCCGCCCCGGCCTTATCATCGGGCGCTCGGGCGAGGGTTCGGCCAAATTACGCAATCGCATCGCGGCCTTTTTGCAGAAGAATGATCTGCCGGTGCCCGAGATTAAACTTGATATCGAAGAGATCCGCTCGCCCGAGAGCAACGCGGCTATTGTTGCCGCCATGGTGGTTGAAGGCCTCGAAAAGCGCATGCCCTTCCGCCGCGTGCTCAAGCAGACGGTGGAGAAGACCATTGCTAACCGCGATGTCAAAGGAGTCCGCATCAGCTTGGGCGGCATGCTCGGCGGCGGCAAGATGTCGCGCAAAGAAGAATTGAAGAAAGGCCGTATTCCGCTGCAGACCCTGCGCTCGGACATCGACTTCGCCCGCGTGCGCGCTAATCTGCCGCTCGGCGTCATCGGGGTAAAGGTGTGGGTCTACCGTGGCGACATCTTCACCAACGCCAAAGACAAATAATGCGTAGCCCGTCTGAATAAAAAGTATGTTATTCCCCAAGAAAGTAAAATTTAGGAAGTCGCACACGTTCCGCCGCAACCCGAAGCGCGCGCTGAACGCCTCCCGCGGCATCACCATCGCCTTCGGCTCGCATGGGCTTAAAGCGATGACTCATGCGCGCGTGCGGAGCAATCAGATCGAGAGCGCCCGCAAGGCCATCGCCCGCAACCTCGGCAAGAGCGGCAAGCAGTGGATCCGCATCTTCCCCGACAAGCCCTTCACCCAGAAGCCGCCGGAGGTTAAGCTCGGCAAAGGCAAGGGCGACATCGCGGGCTACGAGGTAGAGGTGTGGCCGGGGCGTGTTCTCTTTGAGATCGATGGGGTGGCTGATACCGTTGCTATCGCCGCACTCACAAGCGCCGCGCAAAAATTACCGCTCAAGACGAAAGTTGTTGCCCGCGCAAACTAAATCACGAATATGGCAAAGAAAATTGATTACAACACCTATAGCAAAGAAGAACTCGACCGCGTCGTGGGGGACACCCGCGAGGAACTGCGCGGCTTGCGTTTTGCGGCTAGCGGGAGTAAAAACCACAATGTGAAGCAGGGGAGTGTCCTCCGCAAGCGCATCGCGCGCGCTATGACCGCGCTTTCGGCACAGGGTAAAAAATAATTTGTATGGAAAAGAAAGTATCAACAAAAATAGTTGCGCCGGTAGTGCATAAAAAAACACTCCGCGGTACCGTCGTCTCCGACAAAATGCGCGAGAGCGCCGTTGTGGCCGTCGCGCGTTATGTGAAGCACCCGAAGTACAAGAAGTATATGAAGCGCACCAAGAACTACCACGTCCACAATGAGGGCAATAAAGCCAAAGAAGGGGATGTGGTCACCATCCGCTCGTGCCGCCCGCTTTCTAAAACCATCTCGTTCGAGATTGTTGCCGAATAACTATTATGATCCAAGACCGCTCACTCGTAGTCGTTACCGATAACTCCGGCGCCAAAGTCGGGAGGATTTTCAAGATACCCGGCTCCTCGAAGAAGCGCTACGCGAGCATCGGCGAGATCGTCGTGCTCTCGGTACAAGCCGCCGAGCCGCGCAAGCAGGTAAAGAAGAAGGACATCCTCAAGGCCGTCGTGGTGCGCCAGCGCAAGCCCTTCCGCCGGAAGGATGGCTCGTACCTGCGCTTCGACGATAACGCGGTGGTCATCATCGAGGGCACGGGCAAGAGCCCTAAAGAGCCAAAAGCCGGCCGCATCTTCGGGCCTATACCGCGCGAGCTCCAGGAGCTCGGCTATCAGACGATTATCTCTCGCGCGCCGGAGGTGGTGTAAAAATTCTATGAACACTTTGCATGTTAAAACAGGCGACACCGTGAAAGTCCTCTCCGGCAACGAGAAGGGGAAGAGCGGTAAAGTAGTCAAAGTCTTCCCAAAGACGGGGCTCATTTTGGTAGAGGGTGTTGGCCTGCGCAAGAAGCACCAGAAGGCCCGCCGCGAAGGACAGAAAGGCCAGATTGTTGACAAGCATTTTCCTATCCACGCCAGCAAAGTCGCCTCGACCGCAGAGGTGAAAGTGAAGGCCAAAGCCAAGACAAAAGCTAAAAAATAATCACTATGCCTAAACTTTTGCAAGAACAACAGCAGACCGCATTTGATACGCTCAAGGGCAGCTTTGGGTGGAAGAACCGCATGCAGGTGCCTAAGATTGAGAAGGTCGTCATCTCGGTTGGGGTAGGGAAGATGATCAAAGACAAGGGCCGGGTCCAGCTCGTCGCTGACCGACTCGCCAAAATCACCGGCCAGAAGGCCGCCAACCGCACCGCCAAGAAAGCTATCGCCTCGTTTAAGACGCGCATCGGCGACCACATTGGCTACCAGATCACCTTGCGCGGCAAGCGCGCCCAGGATTTCGTCAATCGCCTCATCCACGTGGCCCTGCCGCGCACGAAGGACTTTAAGGGCATCTCGCCCGCGGCCATCGATGGCATGGGCAACTACACGCTCGGCATCCGCGAGCACACCGTCTTCCCTGAAACGGCCGACGAAGATATCAAGGATGTCTTCGGCCTCGCCGTGACTGTCGTCACCACCGCGCACACCAAAGCAGAGGCCAAGGCTTACCTCACCCACCTCGGTTTTCCGTTTAAGAAATAAGTTCCGTAGTAAAAAGTAGAAAAATTCGATTAGCTACGTAATAACTAGGGGTTCCCTAATAACCTTTTATTGCTTCTTCATCTGTGGTATTACTAGGGCATGAATTTACAGGCCCAAATAAGGGGAAACGTCTGGCGCTCCTATTTATGGATGGTCATTTTGACTACCCTAATCGCTGCTCTCGGGGGTCTTATTTCTTATTTCTTTAACTGGGGACTGACAGGCACCAGTACTTTTATAATTATCGCTGGCATCTTTAACCTTGTAGCTTACTTCTATTCAGATAAAATTGTTCTACGAGCAACAGGAGCAAAGTTACTTACTAGGGAACAGGCACCCGAACTTTTTACGATAGTAGAGAAGCTGTGTGCTAAGGTTAACCTTCCGGTGCCGACTCTCTACATATTGGAAGATAAGACAATGAACGCTTTTGCAACGGGCAGAAATTACAAACACAGTGCAGTAGCAGTTTCCCGTGGATTACTGGAACGTATGACCCCCGAGGAAGTAGAAGGGGTGGTTGCACATGAACTCTCACATATTCGTAATTATGATATGCGTCTTTCGGCTATTGTGTCAGTACTTGTCGGTTTCATCAGTCTTATAGCAGATATGTACTGGTCGTCACAGATGATGGGCAAGGTTCAAGAAAAGGATCGTTCTGGGTATTTAGCCCTCATAGGAGTAATACTTGCAGTAGCAGCACCTCTTTCTGCCATGCTTATTCAAATGGCTATTTCTAGAAAACGTGAATCACTTGCCGATCTCTCGGGAGCAGAACTAAGTCAACGCCCTTCAGCCCTTGCATCGGCACTAAGGAAGATATCTGTAGATATGCGTTTTCCTAAAAACGTCAGCCCGGCAACTGCCCATCTTTACTTTTCGACCCCAAACAGGGATTCCTTTATCGAGAAGCTGTTTGCAACTCATCCTCCAATCGAGGAGAGAATTATCATTTTAGAAAACATGAAAGTATAATTTTATGACTGACTCAGTTGTAACCATAGGGTCTAAAACCAATTTAACAGTCACTTGTTCTAACTGTGGGAAAGAGGGAACAACGGGAGAGTTTTTCACTTATCAAGGAGCAAAAGGTGCCGATGTATATCTATGTCCTGAATGCAGAGCAAAGGTAAACGATACATTGGTTGGTGAGGAAAAGAGTATACCTACCTGGAGGGCTTTTGGCCTTGGTTTGATTGCCGCAGTTGTTGGCGCAGTGATCTGGTATTACATCACTATTTTGACCGACCATGAATATGGCTATGTCTCTCTTGGACTTGGATACTTAGTGGGTTATGCCGTTCTTATTGGGGCAGGAAAGCGCCGAGGCCGCAAGCTTCAAATTATTTCCGCCCTATTGGTAGTATTTGGTATCTTTATCGCTGAATATGCAATCTTTAGTCACAGTTTGCATACTTATATGGTAGCAAATCCTTCCCAGTTTGATTGGTGGGATGGGCAACCAGTATGGGTAGATCCTTGGAACTCACTCTTTTTAGAAAGCTTTATTTCTCCCATCGGACTACTCATCTACGCCATCGGTGTTTACCTTGGCTACGTGGTGTGCAAACCCCAAAAAGTTTAGTAGAAACCATCGAGGTCGAACCTTGATGTGCTACGGCAGTATCCTTCACAGAAGGTATTTTAAAACTGTTGGAGTGTTGAAGCGAAACAACTGCTCATATCTCACAAATCTAAAACCCACTCCTGAAGAGTGGGTTTTAGGTAAGGCCACGGAATTGCTAGGCAGTCTTTTCGTACCCATGGGGTGAGCTGATTCGCGCAGACAACTGATGTGGCCTTAACCTGACTCTATGAATGACGTTTGGTGGCTACATCTTTTAAACCCCGCTCAGCGAAGTTTGTGCCCACCAACAATACAACACTCACTCGGCTTTTTAGATTGTAGTGGTTATTTTTAATATGTCAACAACTTTTTGTTAAACAGCCTGCAAAAGCAAGAGGTTTGACTTCCTGCGCCCATTCGCGTATATTCTACACAGCCCTCGCGGGCTGTTTTTTTCGATAGTATGGCTAAAACATCCGTTATTGCACGCTCAAAGAAGACCCCGAAATTCGCCTCACGGGCGACTAATCGCTGTTTCCGTTGTGGGCGCAAGCGCGCCTTCATGCGCGACTTCGGTATGTGCCGGCTGTGCTTCCGCGAGGCGGCTTCCGAAGGCCTCATCCCGGGCGTGCGCAAATCGTCCTGGTAGCCCGACCTTAAAAACACTATGGTAACCGACCCCATTTCCGATTTGCTGATACGACTCCAAAACGCCTCGCGCGCGGGCCACGAGCGCGTGGTGCTCCCGGCTTCCAAAATGAAGGCCGCCGTCGCTCAAGTCCTCGCCAAAGAAAAATACGTTACCGAAATCGAGAAGCCGAAGAAATCGAATCAACTCTCGCTCGTCTTGGCCTACCGCGACGGCAAGCCGGCCATCCAGGGCGTTAAGCGCCTCTCGAAGCCCTCGCGCCGGCTCTATGTGGGAGCAGGGGAGATCCATCCCATCAAACACGGCCACGGACTCCTCGTCCTCTCGACCCCGCTCGGCGTCATGACCGGCCTCGATGCGCGCAAGCACAAGGTAGGCGGCGAGGCTTTGTTCGAAATTTGGTAAAAAAATTGTATGTCACGACTTGCAAAACGACCCATAGCTATTCCCGCCAAAGCAGAGCTCGCACTCGTCGGGGACTCCGTAGTGGTCAAAGGCCCGAAGGGGACCCTCTCACGCCCCGCGCATCGGCTCATCTCGATTGAGAATGTCGAGGGCGGCGTGCAGGTATCCTCCAAGGATGCTTCGCTCGAAGCACGCGCGCTTTTGGGGACCTATGCCAGCCACGTGCGCAACATGTTCGAGGGCGTCACGGCCGGCTTCACCAAAAAATTAATTATCGAAGGCGTCGGCTTTAAGTGGGACGTGGCCGGGAATAAACTCAATCTCTCGCTCGGCTTCTCGCACCCGGTCTCGATGGAAATCCCCGAAGGGCTCAAAGTCACGGCCGAGCGCAATGTGCTCACGATTGCCGGCTTCGATAAAGAAGTGGTGGGCCAATTTGCCGCCAATGTCCGCGCCCTCAAGAAGCCCGAGCCGTACAAAGGCAAAGGTATCCACTACGAAGGCGAGGTCATACGCCGCAAGCAGGGTAAGAAAGCCGCCTAATCACTATGCATACTAAACCTCGCACCATCACTGGCAGAATTGAGCGGCACGCGCGTATCCGCGCGCGCATGGCGGGCACGGCCGCGCGCCCCCGCTTGGCGGTTTACAAATCCAATCGCTACCTACACGCGCAGATTATTGACGACACGACCGGCAAGACGTTACTCTCGGGCTCGACCAAAGGGGCGGCGGCAGGCATCAAAAAAGTTGATGCGGCGACCAAGCTCGGCGCTGAGTTGGCGGCCAAAGCAAAAGCGGCGGGCATTACCGAGGTGGTGTTCGATCGGGGCGGTTTCCGCTATACTGGCCGCGTCGCTGTGCTCGCGACGGCTGCGCGCGAAGGAGGGCTCAAATTTTAAACTATTATGGCTGACCCAGAAACAACAATCACAACCACACCCGAAGCCGCTCCCGAAGCGACGCATGTTGCCCGGAGCCCCCGTGGGGCCGCCGGCGCCGGCCGCGGAGGTAGCCGTGGCCGCGGCGGCAACAGCCGCACTTCGCGCCCGCCGCGCGCTCGGGGCGAATTTGATCAGAAAATGATCGCGGTGCGCCGCGTGGCGCGCGTGGTGGCCGGCGGTCGACGCTTCTCCTTCTCGGCGGCTATCATCATCGGTAACAAAAACGGCAAGGTCGGCGTGGGCCTCGGCAAAGCAGGGGACACGACGCTCGCTATCGACAAAGCCACCCGCGACGCGAAGAAAAATATGATTACCATAGCGCTCAACAAAGAGCACTCCATCGCCCACGAAGTCGATGCCAAGTTCTGTGCGGCGCGCGTGTGGCTCTCACCGGCGCCGGGCCGCGGATTGGTAGCCGGGTCATCTGCACGCTCGGTGCTCGAGTTGGCAGGCGTCAGCAACACGGTTGCTAAAGTTCGCTCGGGCAGTAAAAATGG
The DNA here is from genome assembly GCA_903900775.1 of Candidatus Adlerbacteria bacterium. GTDB lineage: Bacteria > Patescibacteriota > Minisyncoccia > Phycocordibacterales > SBAW01 > GWA1-54-10. Next base: position 22,280 of record CAIUOD010000007.1, read on the forward strand.
TCTTAACAATGCCCGCGCGACTATCGAGGCGCTTCGCAAGCTCAAAGTATAAATTTGTATGCAACTCAACGAACTAAAACGTAAGACTCCGCAGAAAGGCCCCAAGCGTGTTGGCCGTGGTGGTGGCCGTGGCAAAACCTCGGGCCGTGGCACTAAGGGCCAAAAGGCGCGCGCTGGGCACAGCATCCGGCCGGATGTCCGTGAGAAACTTAAGAAGCTCCCGAAACAGCGCGGCCGCGGTATCCACGGCTTGCACACTTACCAGACGCGCCCCGAGGTGGTGAATGTTTCTCTACTCGAGCTCTCGTTCTCGACAGGGGAGACGGTGAGTCCTGCAATTCTTCTCGAGCGCTCGCTCATCCGCACGCGCCGCAATGCTCTGCCGATGGTTAAAATCCTCGGCGACGGTACCCTCACCAAAAAACTCACCGTGTCCGGCTGTACTGTCTCCACAGCCGCCAAAGAAAAAATAGAAAAGGCGGGAGGCGCCGTCCATGAATAGCTTTACCCAAAAGATAGCGCTCGTACTCCAGGACTCGATGCTACGCGGCCGGCTTCTTTTTGTACTTGGGGCCCTCGTAGTCTTCCGCGTGCTCGCGTCTATCCCGGTGCCAGGCATCAACGCGGCCCAGCTCCAGCTATTTTTCAATAACAACCAATTCTTCGGCCTGCTCAACCTCTTCTCCGGCGGCGGCCTTTCGAACCTCTCGATAGTGCTCCTCGGCGTCGGCCCCTATATCACCGCCTCGATTATCCTCCAGCTTCTCACGATGATGATCCCGCGACTCAAACAGCTCTATCAAGAAGAGGGCGAGGCAGGGCGCGCGCGCTTTAGCCAATACACCCGCTTCTTGACGCTCCCGGTGGCGCTCCTTCAAGGCATCTCGTTCCTGCTCATCCTCGAGCGCGAGGGGATTTTACCTACGCTTTCACCCTTCCAATTCGGCACCAACCTACTCGTCATCACGGCGGGCTCGGTGCTTCTGATGTGGTTGGGTGAGCTCATCACCGAGTTTGGTCTCGGCAACGGTGTCTCGGTGCTTATCTTCGCCGGTATTGTCGCGCGCTTGCCGCGCGATATCTCGCAGGCCATCTTTGCCTTTACCCCGTCGCAAATTCCTACCTACCTCGGCTTCTTGGCGGTAGCGATAGCCATCGTGTGGGCCGTGGTGGTCGTGACCGAGGCCGAGCGCCCGGTACCCGTGACCTACGCTAAGCGAGTGCGCGGCGGCAAGCTCTACGGCGGCTCCTCTACTTATCTGCCGCTTCGGCTTAATCAAGCAGGCGTCATCCCGATTATCTTCGCGCTCTCACTCCTGCTCATCCCGCAAATGGCGGCGACGTTCTTCTCAACCTCGGGTAATGCCCTAGTGGCTAACGTGGCGAGCGTAGCGCTCTCTGTATTCCAGAATCTTGCGCTCTACGGCACCTTCTACTTCATCCTCGTATTTCTTTTCACCTACTTCTACACGGCCGTAACCTTCGACCCGCATCAGATTGCTGAAAACTTGCAGAAAAATGGCGCGTTTATCCCGGGAGTCCGCCCCGGGACGCCGACCACCGAATACCTCGGCCGCGTCATTACGCGCATCACGTTCGTGGGCGCGCTCTTCTTGGGCTTTGTGGCCGTGCTCCCGATCATCATGCAGTCGCTGACCGGCATCCAAACGCTCACGATTGGCGGCACCGCGCTCCTCATCGTTGTCTCCGTCATTCTTGACCTCGCGCGCCGCGTTGACGCGCAAATCTCTCTCAGAGAGTATTAATAAATGGAAAGGAACGTTTTTGTGATTATGGGTCGTCCGGCTTCTGGCAAGGGGACTCAGGCTGCACTACTTGCGCAAAAGATTCCTAACGCTCGCATAGTATCGTTGGGCAAAGAGTTTCGCTCATTAGTTGCGGGCGAGACACTGGTTGGAAAACAGCTCAAAGTCGATCTTGAGGCTGGCAAGTTGTCACCGAGCTGGCTCGCAGAATATACTTGCGAAAAAGTGCTTTTTTCGATTGGAGAAAACGACAAGGTGGTATTTGATAGCGGATGCCGCATTAAACGGGAAGCGGAGCTCTTCGACGAAATCTGCCAGTGGCTTGGGCTCCCATATGTCGTCGTATACATTGACGTAAGTGAAGAGGAGGTAACCCGACGTATTATTGAAAGGAAAAAAATCGAGGGAAGAGCCGATGATGCGGAATCCTCTATCGGGAAACGGATTAGTGAATTCAATACCAAGACGACACTCTCGATAGACTTTTTTAAATCGAAGAACAACTTACTAATCGTGAATGGAGAACAGCCGATGGATAAAGTGCATCAAGATGTGCTTAAAGTGCTGGGCCTATAATTTTGAGCCGCTAGTTTGCCTTTTTACTCATAAAACGTTATCATTAAGTAGTTGTGGAACAATTGACCGTCATCTTTTTGGGGCCGCAGGGCAGCGGTAAGGGCACACAGGTTGACCTCCTTTCCACCCACTTAAAACAAATGGACACGCGCCCGGTGGGCGTTTTCAGCATGGGTAAAACGCTGCGCGACTTTTGCGCAAAGGAGGGCTACTCGCAAAAATTGGTACGCAACTCACTCGAGCACGGTGAGATGCAGCCAGATTTTCTCGTCACGACCCTGCTGGGGAACTTTTTGACCGAGCACGTGGTCGGCAGCCAACACCTCATCACCGATGGCTTCCCGCGCACCATAACCCAGGCCAAAGACTTCGACAGCATCACTGCGTTTTATGGTTTGACGCGCCCTAAGGTCGTGTACCTGCGCCTTGATGAAAACACTTCGGTGGAGCGTCTCACCAAGCGCGGCCGCGAAGACGACAACGAAGCCGCTATCCGCCATCGCCTCAATTGGTATCGCGAACAGGTTGTGCCAGCACTGCAATACTTCCGCGAGAGCCCGCTGTACGAAGTCTGTGAGATAGATGGCAACCAATCAATCGAGAAGGTCCACGCCGACATTGTGGCGGCGCTCACGCAGTAGATTATGAAAGAGGGGAGCGAGACACACATACTTTCGCTCGGCGGATCGCTTTTATTCCAAGGGCAAGAGCTCGACACCACATTCATTAATAGTTTTGTGGCGTGCATTAAAGCAGAGGTGGCGCGCGGTATGCGTTTTATCATCGTAGTGGGCGGCGGCTATCCGTCGAGGATGTATCAACGCGCGCTCACGGAGCTTGGCGCGAAGGACTCCGAAGATCTCGACTGGATTGGCATCTATTCTTGCCGTCTCAACGCACAACTGCTGCGCTTATTGTTAAAAGAATGCGCGCACCCCGAACTTATCCGCGAGCCCGGCCAGGTGGCAGGGATTACCGCGCCGGTCGCTTTTGCCGGCGGCATCAAGCCGGGCGCGAGCAGTGATTACGTTGCGGTGACGCTCGCCCGTGCCGCCCAGGCAAAAATAGTCGTTAATATCACCAACACCTCGCATGTATTTGATAAAGATCCGGCAAAAAACCCGGATGCACGCGCCTTTGAGACTCTGACCTGGGACCAATACCGCACCCTCATCCCCGCCACCTGGACCCCGGGGCTCCATTCGCCGTTTGACCCGGGAGCCGCGGCACTGGCCGAGGAGAGCGGCATCGAGGTATATGTGGTGGGGAAGGAGGCCGAGAACATACAGCGGCTTCTCGCGGGCGAAGAACACGTCGGGACCAGAATCCACGCATGATAGCGAAAACCGAAAAAGAAATAGTTGGCTTGCGCGAGGCGGGTAAACGTATGGCGGCCGTGGTGGCCGAGGTTTTAGCGCGGGTGGCATCTGGTGTCTCCTCCTGGGAGCTTGAAGAGGTGGCGCGTACCACCACCAAGCGTTTGGGGAGCGAGCCGGTATATCTCGGCTATAAAGACAGCCCGAGAGACACACCTTATCCGACCGCGCTGTGCATCTCGATCGACGACGAGATAGCCCACAGCCCGGCCCGCCCCGACAAAATGCTCAAGCCCGGTAGCGTCGTCTCGATTGACTTTGGCCTCTCGTATCAGGGATTTTTTATGGACACGGCCCACACGCTCGGTGTGGGCCAAATAGATGCCAAGGCGCAAAATCTTATAACAGGGACACGCGAAGCGCTCCCGGCAGGCATCGCAGCCGCCCAGGTGGGCGGCCACTTGGGCGACATCGGTGCGGCGGTTGAGGCGATCGCCAAAAAATATAAATTGGGGATTGTGAAAGATCTGCGAGGCCACGGCGTTGGTGCCGCGGTGCACGAGGACCCACTGGTGCCTAACTTCGGCCGGGCAGGGAAGGGCATGCTTATCCCCGAAGGGTTGGTTATCGCTATTGAGCCGATTTTTGCCGAGGGCTCGGGCGCGCTTATCGACCAAGGCGACGGGTTTACTTACTCGACCCGCGACCACTCTCGTGCCGCGCACTTCGAACACACAGTGCTTATAACCAAAAACGGGCCCGAGATTTTAACCGCTTTATAAAAACTTTTAAATATTGTATAGTGCCGCCATGCAACTCCCTAAAGAAGAAAAGACGTTCGTGATGGTCAAGCCCGACGGCGTGCAAAAAGGCCTTATCGGCGAAATTATCAAGCGCTTTGAACAGCGTGATCTTAAGATTGTGGCGCTTCAGATGTTCCAGGCCTCTTTAGAAGAGGTCGACGGACATTATCCCAAGGACGAAAAGTGGATTCGCCGCCTCGGCGAGAAGACACTGGCGACCTACGAAAAATCCGGCCGGAACATTGACGACGTTGAGAAAGACTTTGGCACGACTGATCTCGCTAAAGTGGGCGTGACGGTGCGCGGCTGGCTTATCACCTATGTGGCCTCTTCGCCGATGGTTAAAATGGTCGTCCAGGGCGTGCATGCGGTTGATATGGTGCGCAAACTAGTCGGCCCGACGATGCCCTCGCTTGCCGAGGTAGGCACCATCCGCGGCGATTACTCGACCGACTCGGCCATCAGCGCCAATGTCGAGAAGCGCGCAGTCTTTAACCTCGCCCACGCCTCCGAGACGCCCGAAGAAGCCGCGCATGAAATCGAATACTGGTTTGGTAAACAACCAATCTTCACCTACAAGCGCTTCGGGGTGGACGCGTAAAGGACAACGTGCACCTTTTGAGTTTGGTATACTAAAAGGGGACATCGGGGGCAAATGTCCTTAAGTGAATCTACCGGGAGTTCGATGTTGTGCGGTCGTAAAGGCCGCGCACAGAACACCCACTTATACCTAGGTAGACACTTGCTTCCGAAGTCCACCAGAGAACCCCGCTACAAAGGCGGGGCTTTCTGTTACACTAGGCCTCATGCAATCAACGATTTATTTCTACGGCGGGGCCGGCTCGGTGACGGGTGCAAATTTTTTACTTGAAGCGGGCGACCCCGACGCTTCGGTCGGGGCAGGCAAGAAATTTTTAATCGACTGCGGACTTGAGCAGGGGATGGGGAGCGAGGATGTCAATTGGGCGCCCTTTGCCTATGAGCCGAGCGATATCGAGGCGCTCGTGGTAACTCACGCCCACATCGACCATATTGGCCGCATCCCGCTGTTAGTGAAGCGCGGCTTCAAGGGCGCTATCATCTCAACCGAGGCGACCTTGGGTCTGGTGGAGCCCATGCTCGAAGACGCGATGGGGCTCATGCGCGCCGATGCTAAACGTCATGGGCGCGAGGAGCTCTATAACGAAGATGATATCGCCGCCGCGCTCAAGCTCTGGCGAGGCGTCTCGTATCATAAGCCGCAAGAACTAGCAGGGGTCACACTGGAACTCCTCGATTCAGGGCACATTTTGGGTTCTGCTATGGCCAAGTTTTCTCGGGCTGATCACTCGGTCGTCTTCACTGGCGACCTCGGCGGTGGAAACTCGCCGTTCTTGCCGCCCTGCGAGAGCCCGGCAGGCATCGACTACCTCGTCATGGAAAGCGTCTACGGCGACCGGATGCGGCCGGACGACCACAACCGACTTGAAGAACTTGAGAACCTTATCGAAGACACCGCGACACGTGGCGGGACTTTACTGGTCTCTGCCTTCTCGGCCGAGCGCACCCAAGACCTACTCTTTGATATCCGCGGCCTTATGATGACCAAACGTGTGCCGAGCGTGCCGGTCTACCTCGATTCACCCCTGGCCGAGAAAATCACGGCCGCCTATTTACGCTACCCAGACTACTTTGCTCCTGCGATAGCCGAGCGCTTGAAAACAGGGGAGGATATTTTCTCCTTCCCCGAGCTGCATATCGTGAAGGACGCGCATGAATCTGCTGGTATCCTCGCACATGAAGGCGCCAAAATCCTCCTGGCAGGCTCGGGCATGAGCCAGGGCGGGCGCGTGCTCGCCCACGAGAGGGAAGTTCTGCCTGACCCCAAATCAACCCTGCTTATCTCAGGCTACCAGGCGGCTGGGTCCCTCGGGCGGCGGCTGGTCGATGGCGAAAAGAAAGTGCGGATACAGGGCGAGGAGGTTGCGGTCAACTGTCGTGTGGAGCATATCTATGGCTACTCGGCACACATGCAGGGCGAGCAACTACTGGAGTTCGTCAACAAAATTGCTATTTTACCTTCTGGCGAACGCGCAGCGCTTAAAGAAGCCTTTGTGGTAATGGGAGAACCGGCGGCGGCGGGCTTTTTAGCCCAAAGAATTCGTGACTATCTGGGCGTACGCGCCACGACGCCCGAGGCCGGGGCGAAAGCAATAATAAATTTCTAATGCTAAAATAGCTTTCATGGATGAAATCAAAAAAGACGCGGCCCACGGTCATCTGCAGATAAAGCTTGGTGTCTCCGGCGCGGCCGAGACCGGCCACTGCGGGGTCGACGCGTATGACAAGGGCCTCGAACTCGGCCGCCAAATTGCCAAACACGGTGCCATGCTGGTGACCGGCGCCACGACCGGCTTCCCGATGTGGGCGGCCATGGGGGCGGTTGAGGCGGGCGGCTTCTCGTTGGGGTTCTCACCCGCCACTGGTGAGAAAGAGCATGTCGAGAAATACAACCTGCCTCTGGAATATATGGACGCTATCGTCTACACCGGCTTTGGTTACCCGGGGCGAGATCTCATCTTTACTAACTCGTGCGACGGGATGCTCTTTGGTTGTGGTCGCATCGGCACTATCCACGAGTTCATGGTCGCGTTTGAAAATCAAAAACCTATCGGTATTTTTGAGGCCGATTGGGAAACCGACGAGGTATTTAAAAATATTTTAGACAAAGGCCATCGGCCTAACGACAAAATCGTCTTCGACACCGACCCCACGGCCCTGGTCGAGCGCGTCATCGAGCTCGTCCAAAAAGACCGAATCAACCGCGCCTCCTTTAGGTTTGAGGCATCAGAAGTGGCAGGCAAATAAGAGTAATTTTTAAATCATTCGAGAGCTGCGTTTGCGTATACCGGCGTTTTTGTATCTTCCTTTATCTCATTTTCAATGATTGTCTCCGCCAGCCATTGCTGTCGATCTGTCGAAGACTTCCCCAACAAACACGTTAATAAATAGCTACGAGGAATTTGTAAATTTGGATAGGATCTGTCTGGAGCTATAAAAGTATACGTGTTTCTTCTTTTCCTTCGTTCCAGACTATTCGATATATCGACACAGCCATACCCCACTTCGCGCTTTTTGAGCTGTTGTAGTTCTTTATCGGTTACCGGGATAATGACCCCTTCGACCTTCTTTTCAGCTCGCGGAACAATGTTGAGGTAGAGATAACCATCAACTGGAGCATTGATTTTTCTCTGATAACCAAGTAGCCGCGCCGGTTCAACAGCACGCTCGCCCGGCAGTGTTTTTCTAATACTCTTGGGGTTCATCAGCGACCCATATCCGAAGACGTATGATTTCATATCATTAAGTAGTTTCTTATAAGATTCCTCCCCGAACGTCCCACTAGTGGGACGTTCGGGGAAGCGGGAACAACCCAATCAGAGGTTCATCGTGTCGAGCACTTTTCGCAGTTGCCCCTCAAGCTTCGCGTCTTCGCGCCGGGGCAAGGGACGCACTTCGATGCAGAGTCGGTTGCCGTAGCGCTTCAGCCTGAAATACCACCATACCGAACGCAGAAAGAGCCGAATATCGAACTCGCCTGCTTCTGCATACGAGACCAACCGGCCATTTTGCACTACCTTGTGCCGAGACAGTTGGCCACAGTAATTGCGTAAGCTGTCGAATTGCAGCGGTCCGCCGTAGCGCAGAGAGTCATACCCGGCAAGCGAAGCCCGGATATATTCTTTCCAGACCGAATCCTGCGGATAATCGGCAAGAAAGGAGTCGATCGCACGTCCGAGCAGGTTCAAGCAGGGGATAGCCTGCCCAAGAGATATTTCGACTGTGTACTGCACGGCTGATATCGTCGCGAGCGGCGCCAGCGCCGCTCGCCCATCGAGCGCGAGCCATCTAGCGTCCCGCTCGTCGGGAATTACCAGCAAATCTTCTGCGGTTTCGAGTATCGGCGCAAAGTGTGGAGTAAGTCCTGCAGATTGCGCCGCCTCATACAACTGGCAGAGTGTGTCTTGAGCAATCCCAGCAACACTCGCCCGGGTTGCAGGACGTGTGGCGACCTCTATATTTTGTCGCCCAAGCTCGTAGAGCAGCCGATTGCCGTCCTTGTCGGCTATTTCGGTTATCAAAGCTCCTTTTTGTTGGACTGTAGTCCATCCTTTTCGCAGCAGAACATGAAGCGTCTCTTGCGATTGAGCGAGCGATGCTGGCTCCTCTCCGCACCGGAACGACGTCTCAACTTCTGCGCCGACAGTCCGAGCGGGCTGATTCAACCCACTTTGGAAATATTCGAGCAGTCTTTTCACGATATCCTCCTTCAAAGAACTAGGGTCTGGCTGATACCAAAACCCCCTCTCGCATGAGAGGGGGTTGGTTTGATACAAAAATTAGCGCATCAACTCAATCCTCTCTCATGGAGAAGAGGGTATGATGCGCACAAGAATTGATTATGATTTTTTGCATGATTACGAAGCCTTTTTGACAATCTGCGCGAAGGTTGCGGGTTTTAATTGTGCCAGCTCGGCGAGCATTTTGCGGTTGATGAGAATTTTCTGCTTGCCCAAGGCTCCGATAAGCTTGCTGTAGGAGAGTTTGCGGGCACCATTCTCGGCAGCAGGGAAGAGGGTCTCGAGCCCGGCGTTGATACGGACGCTCCAGAGCTTGCGGTAGTCGTTCTTTTTATCCTTGCGGTGGGCAAAAGCGTATTTACCCGCGTGGAAGATCGCCTCTTTGGCCTGGCGCTTTTTGGTCGAGCGGCCAAAGCGATAGCCCTTGGTCATTTTTAAGATGCCGTGGCGGCGCTTGAGCGATGTTACTCCTCCTTTTACTCGTGCCATGTTGGTTTATTTAAATTTAATATAACGCTGTTTAACTTTGCTCGTGAGCGTGATCTTCTGGGTGCGGTTGCCGGCCATCTGGGTATTGCGCGCCTCTTTGGCGTTGAAGTGGTTCTGCCCTGGCTTGCGCGAGGTAATTTTACCGTTGCGCGAGATTTTAAGACGTTTTGCAAATGCTTTGTTTGTTTTCATGTGATTTTGCGAAATCATGCCGCGCAATCGTCCTTTAAGGCGCGGCCTTATAACTATTTCTTCCCATCAAACTCCACTACCATCGAGAGGCCTTTGGGGCTCTTCGCGATAGGCGAAGCTACTTTGAATTCCGCGGGGATCAGCTTGAGGAATCGCTCCAACCGCTCCTTGAGGAACTCGAACTCCATGTATTTGTACCGCCCCCACAGAAAGAGATTGATTTTGACCCGATGGCCCTCCCGGAGCCACTCGGCCGCCTTTTTGGCCTTCAGCGCAAGGTCGTTTTCGCCAGTGCCGATTTTAACCTGAACGCTCTTCGTTTCGGCTATATGGGACTTAGCTTTAACCTCGCGGCGCTTCTTCTCCTGTTCGTATTGGAATTTACCATATTCCATTATTTTTGCAACCGGTGGGGTGGCATTTGGCGAGATCTCGATGAGGTCGAGCCCAAGCTCCTGCGCGCGAGAAATGGCTTCACTCAAGGCCAAAACACCCAGGTTTTCTCCCTCGGGGCCCACAACCCGCACCTCTTTAGCGCTAATGCGATGATTTACTCGGGTTTCCAAAGTGTTTGTGAGGCCCAGTATAGCAGAAAAACGCCTTTATGCACACCCCCGAAGGGCGGCTAATGGCCGGGAAGCCGCGGTATGATGAGGAAAGTTCATTAGTAAATTAATTAATTTGAACATGGAAAGCGATAAGAAGTGCTCGTGCGGAGAGGCGGGGATGAGCTGCGGCATGTGCGGGCATCATCATTGGTCGCACTGGGTGGTTAAGGCAGCAATACTTCTCTTTGTCTTCTGGGCGGGGATGGAATTCGGCGAAGTCCGCGCGCTTTTGCACTCCGACTACAGCTATCGGAGTTTTGGCCCGACCATGATGGGTAATGAGGGATACTACTTGAATGTGCGCGGCTCGGGGGATGCCGCTCCAGTTACCGTCACTGCCCCGGCAGGCGCCACCAAAACGGCCCCAGCTCCTGCGGCACAGCAATAGTTCTCAACAAGGCTTCATCGGCGTGCTATCGTAGCAGTGGTGAATAAACAAGAATTTCTCAATTCGCTCAATGACGTCTACTGCCGGCTGGGTATCACCAGCCACGGGGTAGGCGTCATTGCCGTTCGGGCTATCCCCAAAGGCCTCGACCCGTTTAAAAACTGCGACCCCGGCGGCGATTTACTCGAGATCCCCGCGACCGATCTCGAAGCATGTAGCGCCCCGGAAGAGGCCAAGCAGTTGGTGCGCGATTTTTGCGCACTCCAGGGCGGCATTTATTTCGCGCCCGACTACGGCATCGACGCGATTGATAAATCTTTTTATCTCAATCATTCAGACGAACCCAACATGGTTTCTCTCGACCACGGCGAAACCTTTCTCACCGCGCGCGATATCGCGGCAGGGGAGGAGCTGACGATGAACTACGACACCTACAACGAGGCCGCGCATTTTAAACGCACGTGATTTAGCGATAGAGCAAGATTTCAATAACGATTACGAGGTCGAGGAGTGCCATCAAAAAGTTGGCGAGGAAGATGAGCCGCTCGCGATGCAGGCGGCCGTAGAGGCTCCACATGAGGTTGATTAAGCACAAGAGCCCCCACGTGCCGAGCGAGAGCCCGGCGACATTTTTGCTTTCAAACGCTTGGAGAATTTGCGGCAAGAGCGTGAGCGGCGCGCACAAACTAACGACGAGCATGAGCGAGTCGAACGCGCGCGCCACCCCAAGCCGCTGGCGTTTAAGCAAATGATGCAGACCGTGAGTCATCAGACTAGTATAACGGCAAAAATCTCCCGAGGGGAGATTTTTGCGGATTTTGGTGGCGCCGAAGCGTAAAACGCTTCGGCATCCTACAAAATTATATTCGTAGGACTCATTAATTTTGTGGAGATGGGGGGTTTCGAGCCCCCGTCCAATGGAAGTTACGTGACGTTTCTACACGACGTAGTTTGTTTTATTTTTCTCAACTGAGCGCCTTTAAAACAGACAAAATAGCAATCAGTCCAGCCTCATTTTTTAAATCACTCCCTGAGGCGGGGGAGCGACCGAGCTCGGTTGTATAACACCCTTCTTGCGCCCACGAGCGTCACGCAAGGGATGTCGCGTTAGGCCTTAGCGTAGGCGAACGCGAAATCATTCGCCGCGAAATACGGCGAAGCAACTGTTTTGGCAGTTATTGGTTTCCGGATTTTTAAGAAGATCCGGACTTCTGCCGCGCACAGCCACAAAACGGCTCCATTGTCTAAGCAATGCATCCCCGAAAAACGTACGACGCTACCCGCGTTTGTCGTGGCTCACTGACTTAGTCTCTTTCTTCAGTTTTCAAGGTGCGGCGGATTTCGCGCTCGGCATCTCGTTTCTTCAG
>CAIUOD010000008.1 GCA_903900775.1 Candidatus Adlerbacteria bacterium
CAAGCTCCTGTGCAATGGCTCTGACCGACCTTTTCTCCCAATGCCCGTGCTGTATATTCTCCCGTTCTTCTACTGAAAAATGCTTGTATTGCATCACCCTTCTAGATTACTCGGTGTTGCACTTACTTGTTGAACTTACTTACTGATACTGGATGAAGACGGGCGAGGGGGTAAGTTTAAGGACTTCGGCCGGCGTGAGCAGGCGGGTGGAAGGCGCTTTGAGATCGTTTTTATAGAAGAGTTTGAAGCCCGTGAACTGCACCGGCTCGCTCGCGACGACCGAGTTGTAGGTATTTATTTTTTTAGCGGGGAAGCCCCATCCATCCATGTCCATCACCACCTCGACTTCGGGCAGAGGTGTGATTTTTTTGTAATGCGTGACCATGTCTTCGGTAAAGCGATGGATGACCAAGATTTTTGGCGGCAGATTATTGTCTCGCACCAAGCCTGCGAGATAGTTGGCCGCCCAATTTATCTCTGCGGCATCCATGGTGCCGATGACGCCGCCGGGTTTTTTGCCGGAGGCCTGCATGGCAAACTCGGGGTCGAGTGCGAGCTCGACGTTGGGGAGTTTAAGAAAATTTGCGAGCAAAGGTACTTCGGTCTGCGCATTGCTCAAACCCACCTGCACATCAAGAATGACGATGCCGTTGACCTGCGCGGCTAAATCAACTGCCTTTTGTATTTGATCGGTGGGCATGCGCGCGCGATATTTCCCATCCTTGCCGGCGCTCGCCTGCGCCGTGACCGCGATGTAGTCGATGGCGGGCATGACCGGCGTTGAGGGGTCGGCGGCTTGCCACTGCGCCACGGCGGCCTTGAGCCGCGTGATCATTTCGTCGGGCGGATATTGCCCAAGCACGCCCATCCCCTTCGAGTAGAAGTTGCCGTAGTAGGCGACGATGCGATTGAAGGGCAAAAGTGCGCCTGCGTTAGGATATGGCGCCTTGGCCGGCCAGATAGAAACTTTAGTGGAAGTCGCAACCGTGCTCGTTGCGGTTGTGGGAGTCGAGGTTGCGAGGACGATGTGCGCCAAAGCAAACATGCGTGCATCAAAGGCGGCCTTATCGAGTGTCGGCACGGGCGGCGTGGTCGGAGTCGAGGATGCAATACCGAGCGCCTCGGCCGCGGCGGCCGGAGCATAGCGCAGAGGGAATATTTCGGCGTAGCCAGCCACAGCAACAACCGCCACGCACGCGAAAACCAACACAGCCCCCTGCATAAGCACTTTTTTCATAGGATGAGAAAGGAATGATTGCACTTGCTTCATAAAATACTGATTCAGTGTAGCATATACGATATGGAACCGTTGGCCTCAAAAATAAGGCCGAAGACGCTCGCGGAGTTCGTCGGGCAGGAGCATTTGGTGGCCCCGGGCAAGCCGCTACGCGAGGCGATAGAAAAGAAGCATCTCTTCTCATTTATTTTGTGGGGGCCGCCGGGCTCGGGCAAAACGACCTTGGCGCGCATCTATGCGAACGCACTTGACGCCGAATTTTTTGAGATTTCGGCCGTTGATTCGGGGAAGGATGACATCAAACAAATCCTCGGTTCTTCGCGAGCCGGTAATGTAGGGAAGCGAGCGGGTGATGAGAAGAGGGTAGGACTTGGCCTAGCGGCCCGGAGCGCACTCTTCGAATCATCCGCGAGCGAACTAAGTCCGAGGCCAAAAGTTTTATTCATAGACGAGATCCATCGCTTCAACAAAGCACAGCAGGATTTTCTTTTGCCGTTCGTCGAACGCGGCGAGCTCTCGCTCATCGGCGCGACCACCGAGAACCCGAGCTTCGAAGTCATCCCGGCGCTCCTCTCGCGCTGCCGTGTTTTTGTATTGAACGAACTCACGCCCGAAAATATGGGAGAGATTATCAAGCGCACGAAGATCAAAGTGCCCAAGGATGCGAAAGAGTGGCTCACCGCGATGGCGGCCGGCGACGCGCGGCAGGCGATAGGCGTGCTCGAGAGCGCGCAAAATCTCTACGGCAAAATCACACTCGACGTGCTCAAAGAGACGATCCAATCCAGGACGCTGCGCTACGATAAAAAAGGCGAGGAGCACTTCAACACCATTTCGGCGTTTATTAAAAGTATGCGCGCGAGCCAACCCGACGCGGCGCTCTATTATCTGGCGCGCATGGTCGAGGCGGGCGAAGACCCGCTTTTTATCGCGCGTCGGATGGTGGTCTTTGCCAGCGAAGATGTCGGGCTCGCGGTGCCGACCGCCTTGGTTGTCGCTAACGCGGTCTTTCGCGCTTGCGAGACAATCGGCTACCCCGAGTGCCAAATCAATCTCGCGCATGGCGTCGCGTACTTGGCCGAATGTAAAAAAAGCCGGCGTTCCTACGACGCCTACTTTGAGGCGCTCGCCGATGTGCAAGAGCTCGGCAATTTGCCAGTGCCCAAGAAGATCCGCAATGCGCCGACTAAGCTCATGAAAGCGGAGGGGTATCACGAAGGCTACACTATGTACGACAAAGAAAGTTACCTGCCCGAGAAATTAAGAGGGAAGAAGTATTTAAAGTAGATATAGAGAAATGAGAAACCCCGTGAGGCTGGCGATTAGGCCGGGGCTCTCACGGGGTTGGTTACCGGTTGTGCCGGCTGTCCCTGGAATATATCCGCCAGGACGGTGTAGATGATTGGGGTTCGGGGTGGCGCTTTTCGTACCACGGCGATTCGATGATCGCCACGACGATGACAATCACCAGCCCGACAACACCGCAACCCCAAGCAAAAGGGTTGCCGTGGACGAAGAGGGCGGCGATTCCCGCCAGCATTTCTCCCAAAGTCATGGCCGGTCTCCCAGATTTGCGCCTTCGGCGCATGATGCCCGGGAACGGCGGCACCTGAAACAATCATACCAAATTGGGCATATTTGTCAAGTGCTTGACATTGATACTCGAAAAACTTTGAAAATAGGCCTAAAAACAAGAAGCCCCGTGAAGAGCAACTTGCTCCCCATCGGGGCTAGTGAAGACGGCGGTGGAGATAGGCGGAGCACTTCTGGCGGCTCACGACCACGTCGTCGGCCATCCCATAGAGAACCATGGCTGTCGCTAAAATAACGAATGCCAGGTAAATCCGATCTCCCGAGGTGATGCTCGCGTACAAGAGTGCGAGCAGAAACTGCAACGGATCGAGCAGAAGAGATACGTCCATGCTAGCGCTCCCTTCGTCCGGCGGTTGCCCACAGCCCACGGCAATGGGATCGACTAATGGGAATATACAATAAATTTGATAAATGTCACATGAAGAAAATTACCGAATGCTATACTTTGGCGATGGGGACAGAAGAAATCGTACTCGGTGGCGGATGCTTTTGGTGTACCGAGGCGGTCTTCGCGATGCTCAAAGGGATTGAAAAAGTCGAGCCGGGCTACGCCGGCCCCGCACGAGAAACAGCGCCAACGTATGAAGAAGTCGGCAGTGGCACGACGCCCTATGCTGAAGCGACCCGAATTATTTACGACCCGGACAAACTCGCCTTCGAAGAAATTTTGCAGGTATTTTTTGCGAGCCACGACCCGACCTCGATTAATCGGCAGGGGAACGATGTTGGCCCGCAGTATCGCTCGGTCATTTTTTATACAACCGAGAAGCAGAGGCAGAAGGCCGAGCACTACATCGGCGTGTTGAACAAGGCGGGCTACGCGAAGCCGATCGTCACCGCGGTTGAGCCGCTCGAGGCGTTTTATCTGGCCGAAGGTTATCATCAAAAATATTTCGAGGCGCACAAAGACGCGCCGTACTGCGAGCTCATCATCACGCCTAAAGTGGAGATGGTTGGGAAAAAGTTTAAACACCTGCTAAAATAGTCATATGCAACCAAAAGTATTTCTCGCACCTTTTTATTTCATCGCGGCAACTTTTATCGGCATTGCTGACACGCTCTACTTATCGTATGAGCACTTTCTCGGGATTGTGCCGGGCTGTGCGATACTCACCGGCTGTGAAAGAGTGCTCACGAGCGTTTATGCGACACCCTTGGGCGTGCCGTTCGCGTATATCGGCCTCCTCTTTTATCTCTACATGCTGGGGCTTGGCATCCTCTTGGCCTACGACCCAACCTCCAAGGGCTTGCGTTTTGGCGCTGTGGCTTACACGGCCATCGGTCTCGGCTGCTCAATCTGTTTTGAAATGATTCAATTCTTTATCATCGGCGCGCTGTGCGTCTACTGCGCGCTTTCAGCGCTCACGACGCTCGTGCTCTTTGGTATCGCCGTGTGGCACTTTCGCACCTCGCGTCAGTAATAGCGCGGCCGGCGCATGCGGCGCCAGAGCTTCCAAATCACAAAAAAGAAAATCAGCACGAACGCTGGGTAAAATACGCCGACGTTCGCGATGCAAAAACGCAGGGCGAGTAGTAGCCACATGAGCGCGTTCACGAGCATGCTCTCGGCGCTCTGTGCCGCTCCGCCGGCCGAGGTAGGGATGGCGGTGGGCGCGGGCAACTTCGCCGACTGCCCCTTTGACCACGAGACAGCAGTATTGAGCGCGCCTGTGGCGGCGGTGCGGCCCGAATCGATAGCCGAGAATATCGGCTGGACGTCGCGCGCCACCGAGGGCGAGAGATTGGCAAGCGACTGTTGTATCGGCAGTGAGGATCCAACTGCCACACTGTCACTTTGGCCGCTTACTGCAGGAGTGGCGGCGGGCACAGGCTTGGGTGCCACCGTGAAGGTGGCGTTCTCGCTCTCGATGGTTGTTTTGCCATCGCTCGTCTCGAGTACGGCATTAAGCGCATGGACGCCGGCCGTGGGTTGCCAAGAGATTGAGGCAGTCTCGGCTTTGCCGGGCGCGAGGGCGACCGAGCTTGTCCCGATGTTCCCCATCTCGTCGTAAATTTTTAAAAGGCCGGCGAACGGCTGCTCGGTATCGTTGGCAAGCACGACGTAGATAAAAACCGAATCGCCCTCGGTGGGCGAATCGCTCGAGAGAAAAATAGATTGCTTGGCAAAACCAGCCCCTCGAGCGACCTCGGGGTAAACGGAAAAAAGCATGCTCGGTAGCAACAAAAGCGCGATAATCAAAAAACTCTTCCGCATGTCTAAAGTATAGCGCAGGATTTTTTTATGCTACAATTTTGGTATGTCGTGTTGGGAGCGAGTGAAGCACCATTTCATCCCGTCGAAGAAGAATGCCTACCGGCCGCATCTGCTCGGCCGGCAATGGCTCGTCTTTTTCTTGGCAGTCACGATGGCGGTCGAAGGTTTTTTAGTTGCCGACCTCGTTGCCCAGCAATCCAACCAGGCTTTTTTGGCATCGGTCGCCTCGGCGGCGCCGGTCGCGACTCAAAACCAAAGTATGGCGCGCTCATTTACCAACTCGCTTGAGCGACAATTCACACGCCTGCTCGATCAGCCCGAGCCGCCGGTTAATGGCGCGCTAGTCGCGCTGGGCGCTTTTCTCATCCTTCTGGTTGCCCTGGGATTTTTTATCCACATCGAGATACAGCCCGCGGCGATGCTCATGGGTGGCGTGTTAGTGGCCGCGCTGGCTTTCTCCTTCATTTTTCTTAATGGGCGGCTACTCGGCCCGGGGATAAACAACTTGCATCAAGTTGAAGCAAGCGCTATCGTCTCTCTATGAACCGCAAGCAATTAATAACCGGTGTGGCAGTCGTCGCGGCGCTCGGCGTCGTGGCCGTTTTCTTTTTATTCAATTCTCTTTTACCCATGCAATCATCACAACCAGCAGCAGCGCCGTCAGGGGCAGGTTTGACCGTTCAGGATATGACCGTCGGCACGGGCGCTACGGCCGAGCCGGGTGATGTGCTCGTGATGCAGTACACCGGGAAACTACAGGATGGCACCGTTTTTGACACTTCAGTAGGGAAGCCGGCAAACGGTATTGTGTCGTGCCCGCCGGGTACGCAGACTGGCCTATGCTTTACGCTCGGTGCGGGGCAAGTCATCCCCGGCTGGGACATGGGGCTTCAGGGGATGAAGGTTGGCGGCAAGCGCTTGTTGATTATCCCGTCGAATCTCGCTTATGGCGCGCAGAATGTTACCGACCAGACCGGCAAGGTCGTCATTCCTGCCAATTCCACCCTTGTTTTCGAGGTCGACCTCTTGGGCGTGGCTCCCGCTTCGACTACCCCGACCGCGCCTGAAGGCCCCAGCGCCAACTAGCCCGTGCAGACATTCCGTTTCGAAATTGAAAAACAAAACCCTCGGTCTCTGCAAAGAGCGGGGGTTTTGCATACGCCACACGGCGATATTAAAACACCCGCGTTTATCGCGGTGGGCACCAAAGCGGATATAAAAGGTATCGAGGGTGGGCACTTTAGTGCGCTCGGTGTGCAATCGCTCATCGCCAATACTTACCATCTCTTTCTCTCGCCGGGCGAGGATTTAATAGCCAAGGCTGGCGGCCTCCACGGCTTCATGGGCTTTGACGGGCCCATCATGACCGACTCGGGCGGATTCCAAGTTTTTTCACTCGGCGAAGGGTTCGGCAAAAAGATTTCGAAGTTTTCTGGAGGCGCTCCGACGGAATCACCTTCTCCAACTGCAGGACTGCAAGGGGACGTTTCCGAAGGTGATTCCGCTCCGGTTGCTTTGTGGGACGAGGATTTGGCGACCAGCCACGGCAAGCTCGCAATAGTAGATGACGACGGGGTCACCTTCACTTCGCACATCGACGGCTCGCTCCATCGCTTCACGCCCGAGCGCTCGGTCGAGATCCAGCACAAACTCGGTGGAGATATTTTCTTTGCCTTCGACCAGTGCACCGCGCCGACTGCTAGCTACGAATTCCAAAAGGAGGCGATGCTTCGCACCCACGCGTGGGCCAAGCGCTCTCTTGCCGCACACCGCTCGGGTGAGATAGACCGCCTTCGCGAACGCTCCGGCGTGTCGCCGCAAGCTATTTATGGCATAGGGCAGGGCGGGCAGTTTGACGATTTGCGGCGCGAGAGCGCTAAAACAATTGGCGAGATGGGTTTCGACGGTTTTGGCTTGGGCGGCTCGTTCAGCAAAAAATATGGTGATGATTCGCTCGCCTCGGCGCTCGCGATGTTGAATGAGCTCCCGGCGGGCATGCCGGTGCACGGTTTGGGTGTGGGTGAGCCCGAAGATATTTTGCTAGCCGCCAGCTACGGGGTCGACACTTTTGACTGTGTCACGCCGACCCGCAATGGCCGCACGGGCGGTATCTACACGAGCCACGGTAAAATCCAGATCCCGAATGCTGAATATAAAGAAGACTTTGCGCCGCTCGACGAAACCTGCAAATGTCCCGTGTGTTTTTCTGCGCAAAAAGGCACCAACCACACTCGCGCATATATTCACCACCTCTTCCGCACGCACGAAATGCTCGGGCCTATTTTGGCCTCGATGCACAATCTCTATTTTTTGACGCACCTCACCTCCCAGATCCGCGAATCAATCCTCAACAATAATTTTGAGCACTTCCGCGTTGAGTTTTTAGAGAAATATCGGAGGGGTTGACAATATATCGACCATAGTCTATATTGCTCTCGGCTTGTCCCTCGGAAATCAACTGCATCAAAACGAGAAACCCTCTCGTGCAACGATTGTCCGCTGAACAAAGGCCAAAACCGCCAACAAGGAGTTTGGCACATGACGACGATTGGAAACGTGAATATCCTCACCCAGCGCGAAGTGACGATCTACAACTTCACGCTCGACGCCGAGGCGGTGATGTCGCTGTGCAAGGTTGAACGCTTCGGCGCTGACCCCAATGGCGTCAACCGCAGGTACGACGATCGCCACGCCTTAGAGATTGCTGCTGCGATGCTGGACCCCAATATGTTGTGGCCCGAGCCGATCCTCGGCGATCTGACCGGTACCTGGACCCATGATTCCGAGGACAGGAAGCTGTGCACGGAATCGGGATACATCAGCATCGACGATGGCCAGCACCGCTGGGCGGCGCTGAGCGTACTGAATCCGGTCGAACGCGCCAAGCTCCAGTTCACCGTGCAGGCCACGATGGGCTTGAGCTTCGAACAACGCTTGCGCGTCTTCCGTGCCCAGAGCAACCGCAAGGCGATCGACCCGAGACTCGATATGGCCCAGAGGCATCGGCTCGGCGATTGGAAGAATCCAGTCGACAGTGAAGCTTACGAGTTGGTGCTCAAGCTGAGCGCCGACATCACGTCGCCGTTGCGTGGGATGATCTTGCTCAACGAGCAGGAAAAGCGCCCTTACGAGGGCAAGCATCGCCCCGTTGGCATCAACAGCAAGGGCTTGCACAGCACCCTGCGAAGTGTGCTCGGCGGGAGCAGCCCGCTCAGTGCGCTGTCCTCGCAGGAGCGGGCGCGGGTCGTCCAGGATATGATCCGGCTGGCGGCGGCAGTGTGGCCTCAGGAGTGGAGCTCCGATGACCACGCTCTGACCACGGCGCGTGGCATCAATGCCATTCTGATGCTCATCGTCAGCTCGCCGAACTTCCGGGGCGCAATCGGCGACAACTTCTCGCAAGAGTCGCTCGAGCGCGGCCTGTCGCTGGCGAAGTCCTTCAAGTGGGCGGCAGCCGGACTGCGCAATATCAGCGCGCGGGAGATCGTCAACCGTCTGGATCAGTCGATCGGTCGCACGAAGCGTCAGATGGCGAAGGCCGCCTGATCACCGCACGTACTAAAGGATGAGCACCCTTCCTGCTCCCCGCCAAGTTGTAAAACTTGGCGGGCTTTTTCTTTTTTAAAAGATAGCTTTTGTTGTTTTTGCGACGAACTTTTAGAGAAATATCGGAGGGGTTGACGCTATAGAAATCGAAGTGTATTGTGTGGTTTGGCAACAAAGGAGCGTGCCATGGCGTGCTTTTTCGTGAAAAAGAACCCCAACTCGGTACTCAATCCGTGGCTGGGGGTAATCCCAGACCCTAGCTCCGAGGAGCTGTTCGGCAGGATCAGCCAGATGCTGCGGATGGGTGGAGCTCCGAGGGCCTTCTTCGATGCGAGGAGCGCCTTCAAACATATCGAAGATCACTACCCCGGAGACGTCGGGGTGATGCAGGTCTATGAGCTCATGGACGAATATGGTGAGTTCAAACTTCGGCACGAGCCATGGCCGGAGAAGAAGTGACGTATTGCTGGTACGGCGGTGTGGGTCGAGGGGCGGCTACAGCGTAGTCGCCCCGAATTGTTTTTATATACAGTCAAATCTGCTACAGTACTTTGGTGAAACTCAAGCTCAAATCTGAATATAAGCCCGCAGGCGATCAGCCAAAAGCTATTGAGGAGTTGATGGCAGGGCTCAAAAGAGGGGAAGAACATCAAACACTTCTGGGTGTAACCGGCTCGGGCAAGACATTCACGGTGGCTAATGTTATAGCGCAGGTGCAGAAGCCGACGCTCGTCATTGCCCACAACAAGACGCTCGCGGCGCAGTTGGCGCAGGAATATCGCGAATTTTTCCCCGAGAATGCGGTGCACTATTTTGTCTCGTATTACGACTACTACCAGCCCGAGGCCTACATTCCGCACAGCGACACCTATATCGAGAAGGAGGCGCAGATAAACGTCGAGATCGATCGCCTGCGCCATGCCTCGACCCAGGCGCTCCTCTCGCGCGATGATGTGATTATTGTCGCGTCGGTCTCGTGCATCTACGCGCTTGGTAGCCCCGAAGAATATAAAAAGGTGCACCTCGAGCTCAAAGCGGGTGTTAAAAAGAATCGCGCCGAGCTCATCCGCGAGCTTATTGGTGTCTACTTCGAGCGCACCAATGCCGATTTGAGCCCTGGCCAATTTCGCGCTTTGGGTAATAGTATCGAGATAATGCCGACCGGCGAGCGTGTGCTTTACCGAGTAGAGTTCGAGGGAGAAATTATTGCCCGTGTGCGCATTATTGACGCTATCACCAGAGCGGAAAAAGCAGATACTGCGTCGGTTTTTTTGTTCCCCGCCAAGCATTATGTGACACCCGAGGATGAACGCGCGCGAGCCATCGAAGATATTAAATTAGAATTAAAAGATCAGCTCGCGAGATTTGAACGCGCGGGCAAAGTGCTCGAGGCCGAGCGGCTCAAGCGCCGCACGAGCTACGACTTGGCGATGATCCGCGAGATCGGCTATTGCAACGGCATTGAAAACTATTCGCGGCACTTCGACGGCCGAAGCCCCGGCCAGCCACCTTTTTCGCTACTCGAATATTTCCCTAAAAAAGCAGACGGGAGCGCGGACTTTTTAACTATTATCGACGAGAGCCATGTGACGGTTCCGCAGATTGGCGGCATGTATGCGGGCGATCGCGCGCGCAAAGAAAATTTGATTGAATACGGATTCCGCCTGCCGTCGGCTATCGACAATCGGCCACTCACGTTTGAAGAATTTGATGAGCGCGTGGGGCAGACCATCTACACCTCGGCCACGCCGGGTGCTTTTGAGAAAGAAAAAAGCGGCAAACAAGTCGTCGAGCAGATCATCCGCCCGACTGGCCTGATTGACCCAGAAATTATTGTGCGCCCAGTGACGGGGAACTCCGGCGGCATTCGTGGCCAGGTTGAAGATTTCCTCGACGAGGCCGAGGTGGTCATCAAACACGGCGGCCGCGTGATGGTCACAACGCTCACCAAAAAAATGGCCGAAGATCTCTCCGACTATTTGAAGGATCGGGGAGTGAAGGCGGCGTATTTGCACAGCGACATCGAGACGCTCGAGCGCATTGAAACGCTCACCAAGCTTCGCCAGGGAGAATTTGATGTGCTCGTCGGAGTCAATTTGTTGCGCGAAGGGCTCGACCTGCCCGAAGTCGAGCTGGTCGCCATCCTCGACGCCGATAAAGAGGGATTCCTTCGTTCACAAACCTCGCTCATCCAGACCATCGGCCGCGCCGCGCGCAATGTCGACGGCCGCGTCATTCTCTATGCTGACCACATGACGGACTCTTTGACGAGTGCCATCAGCGAGACGAACCGCCGCCGCGAGATACAAATTGTCCATAATAAAAAGCATGGCATCACGCCGCAGAGCATTAAAAAAGCGATTCGCGATATCACGCAAGAATTGCGGAGCGAGCATGGAAAAGCAGTGAACGTGCTTTTGGATGTCGATAAAGATCTCTACGCAAAAAATCCGAAGAAATTTATCGCCGAAAAACGCAACCAAATGGCCGAAGCCGTCAAAAATCTCGATTTCGAGACCGCGGCCATCCTGCGCGACGAAATTTATACCCTGATGGGTGAGGGCGATAAGATAAATAAGACCCAACGGCGCAAAATGCATTGACAAAACTCTTTGCGCGGCTACTATCAAAATTACCGGCGGACTTTTGTCGGTGAACTGAAGAAGGACTTCGACGATGCTTGAAGATGCTGATGCTGGCAAAAATGCCAGCCTGTTGAGCGGGAATGCTGATGCGTCCGGCGGATCGGACAATCAAACCTCGTCGACAGAACCTGAATGGGTGAATGGCTGGGACGACCACCACCCGCACAGGATCGACCCTGACGAAAACATCGAAAACCGCTGACCTTCGGCCGGGAGACGAGGGGGCGCAGCGCGTCCTCTCCGATCCCTCAACCGCCTACCTATCGCACTAGGAGGCGGTTTTTTATTTGGCCTTTTGTGCTATAATCGCTCTGTACTAACCCCTAGGGCACAGCCCTGGGGCAGTTGGCGTGTATATATCAACAAACCCGTATAGGGCGAATTAGGAATTCGTATGCAAGACGAAATACACATAAAAGGCGCGAAAACGCACAACCTCAAAAATATCTCGCTATCTATCCCGCGGAATAAGATGGTGGTTTTTACTGGTCTCTCGGGCTCGGGGAAGTCGTCGTTGGCGTTCGATACCATTTTTGCCGAAGGCCAGCGTCGCTATATTGAAAGCCTCTCGGCCTATGCGCGGCAATTTTTGCGCCAGATGCAGAAGCCCGATGTCGAGGAGATCACCGGCCTCTCGCCAGCCATTTCGATCGATCAAAAATCGCGCTCCAACAATCCGCGCTCGACGGTCGCGACTATCACCGAGATTTATGATTATCTGCGCATTCTCTTCGCGCGCGTAGGCAAGCCGCATTGTTTGGTCTGCGGCCGCGAAATTAAAAAACATAGCAACGAGGAAATCATTCAAAGCATTATCGAAAATATTTCTGCGCCCGCTAAAACTATTGCGAGCAAAAAGACGCGCACCGTGCTGGGTGTTGAAATAAATGATGAGACGGTCAAGATTTTTGCGCCGGTGGTCGTGGGCCGTAAAGGCGAATATTATCAACTGCTCTACGACTTGCTCGGCAAAGGGTTTGAAAAGGTGAAGGTGGACAGTCAATTAAAATCGCTCCGCGAACAGATCATTCTTGCCAAAAATAAAAAGCACGACATTTCGGCTTTGGTCGATGAAATTTTAGTCGCGGATTTTTCGCGCTCGCGCGGGCCGGCTATTGAGCGGCTTTCTGAAGCGGTCGAGCGCGCTCTTTCGGAGAGCGACGGCCTGGTGCAGATTGAAGACGCGGCCGGTGTGCGGATGATCTCGGCCAAATTTATGTGCCCATACGACGGCTTCTCCTTCCCCGAGGTCGAGCCGCGGCTTTTCTCCTTTAACTCGCCCTATGGTGCCTGCACGGCATGCAACGGCTTGGGCACCAAACATTTTTGGAGCGACGAAGAATGCCCCGAATGTCACGGCGCGCGCCTGCGGCCAGAAGCATTGCATGTGTTTTTGGGCGATAAAAAAAATGTCGTTGACCTCACCAATCTCTCTATCGCAGACGCTTTTGAGTTTTTTAAA
This sequence comes from Candidatus Adlerbacteria bacterium, assembly GCA_903900775.1. Taxonomy (GTDB): domain Bacteria; phylum Patescibacteriota; class Minisyncoccia; order Phycocordibacterales; family SBAW01; genus GWA1-54-10. The sequence goes on from CAIUOD010000008.1 coordinate 12,699, forward strand.
AAGCTCGAACTCTCCAAAAAAGATCAGGAGATTTCAAAAACGGTTATCAAAGAAATTTCTTCTCGGCTCAAATTCATGCTCGATGTCGGGATTGATTATTTGACGCTCGATCGGCGCGCCAACACGCTTAGCGGCGGCGAGGCCCAGCGCATCCGGCTTGCTTCACAATTAGGTTCGGGCCTCGTGGGCGCGCTCTATGTGCTTGACGAGCCGACGGTCGGCCTCCATCAACGCGACAACGAGCGGCTCATCCAAACGCTCGTCAATCTGCGTGACATGGGCAACACCATTATCGTGGTCGAGCACGACGAAGACACGATTTATTCGGCCGATTATTTGGTCGACATCGGCCCCGGTGCCGGCGTGCACGGCGGCGAGGTGGTCGTGGCGGGGGAGTTGGATAAACTGCTTACCGCAAAAAAGAATGACAGCAACTCTATCACGCTCGCCTATCTGCGCGGAGAGAAAGAAATCCCCGTGCCCGAGGCACGGCGCGAGAAGGACAAGGGTAGTATAAAAATCCGCGGCGGTCGCGCCTTTAACATTGAGAATCTCTCGGCCGAAATCCCGCTCGGGCGGCTGGTGGCTATCACCGGCGTCTCGGGCTCGGGGAAGTCGACGTTTCTCTACGAAATCCTCTACGAAAATTTGCGCGCGCGCTTTGACAAGAAGTACCGCACGAATGAGATTTTTAACGCGAGCGCTATCGAGGGTTTAGAGCATTTAAACCGCGCTATCTTGATCGATCAGTCGGCCATCGGGCGCACGCCGCGCAGTAACCCCGCGACCTACACGGGCGCCTTCACCTTTATCCGTGATCTTTTTGCCGCCAGCAACGAGGCGCGCGCTCGCGGATGGAAATCCTCGCGCTTCTCCTTTAACGTGCCGCAGGCGCGCGGCGGCGGGCGTTGTGAAGCCTGCGAAGGTAACGGCGTTATCGCGGTAGAGATGCACTTTTTGCCGACCGTCTACGTGGCCTGCGATGTCTGCGACGGCAAGCGTTTTATGAAGGAGACGCTGGAAGTGAAATATAAAAAGAAAAACATTTTTGACATTCTCTCGATGACCGTCGAGGAGGCATTAAATTTTTTTAACGACATACCCTCTATCTACGACCGGCTCAAAACGCTCGACGAGGTGGGCTTGGGCTACCTCAAGCTTGGCCAGAGCGCCACAACGCTCTCGGGCGGCGAAGCACAGCGCGTCAAAATCTCGGCCGAGCTCTATCGCCCGCATTTACAAAAAACCATCTACCTCCTCGACGAGCCGACCATCGGGCTCCACTACGAAGACGTTCAAAAATTAATCGACATACTGAACCGGCTCGTCGCGGCGGGCAACAGTGTGGTCTTGATTGAGCACAACATGGACATCATCAAAAACGCCGACCATATCCTCGACTTCGGGCCCGAAGGAGGTATCAACGGTGGGCGGCTCGTGGCCCACGGCACGCCCGAGGAGATAGCTAATAACAAAAATTCCCATACCGGCAAATACTTAAGGAGGGTGTTGAAAAGTCGGTAGCTAAAATAGTGTAGAGGTCCTATACTATTACTTTAGACAACTCCTAGGGAGAATGCACATGGGCGCGAGTGATCGTTGGACAAACGGCATCCGCCCAGCTGATGCTTGGGCGGTTTGCAAAGGTATTGTCGAGGGGGCCGTAGATCCTGCTGGGATGGCAAGGGCCACTGTGCACGCCCTCGCAGAAGCGGATGTTCTCACGCACGGTACTCTCGAGGTCTCGGACGCCGACGCAAGGAAACTCCATAAGCTCCAGGAGAAACTGCGCGACGCTGCGAGGCAAACTTTCGAAGCCGACACGCCATCCTCGTGATATTAGCCCACCATCGGAGGATGGTGGGCTCGCTACTTTTGTATATACTGCAACGGTGACTCTTGGAGAATTCAATAAACAAAAGGCGAAATTGCCCGACGGGCCAGGGGTGTATTTCTTTCTTGGCCCGCCGAAGCGTGGCGGAGGAGGCTCGGGCTCAAAAAAAGAGCTGCTCTACATCGGCAAGGCGACTTCTCTCAAAAGCCGCGTGCGGAGTTATTTTGGGGGCGACCTCCATCAGACGCGCGGGCCGCTCTTGGTAGAAATGTTAGCGCAGGCCAAGAAACTCGAGTGGCAGGAGTGTGACTCGGTGCTCGAAGCGCTCATCCTCGAGGCCAATCTCATCCACGCGCGACAGCCGCGCTATAACACCCTGCTCAAGGACGACAAAAGTTTTAATTACGTCGTCATCACCAAAGAAGATTTTCCGCGTGTGCTGTTGGTAAGAGGGAGGGAACTTTCTCAAGATTTTTCTGCTCCATTGCACATCTTCGGCCCGTTTCCGCATGGGGCGCAACTCAAAGAAGCGCTCAAGATCGTGCGCAAAATTTTCCCCTATCGCGACACGTGCACACCTGCGCCTGAAGCGATCAAGCTGGGGAAGAAGCCGCGGCCGTGTTTTAACAGCCACATCGGCTTGTGCCCGGGAGTGTGCTCGGGTGCCATTTCTAAAACCGAGTATCGAAAGATTGTCCGGCGCATCGCGCTACTTTTTAGCGGCAAGAAAAAAGAATTGATGAAAGGGCTCGAGCGCGACATGAAGCGCGCGGCAAAAGAAGAAAAGTTCGAAGAGGCCGCGCGTCTGCGTGGGCAGGTCTTCGCGCTCGGGCATATCCAGGATGTCTCGCTTATCAAAGACGAATATAGGAGCCCTTGGACGCCGCTGGGTAAAGGGTCGATGCGGATTGAGGCCTATGATGTGGCGCATCTGCAGGGCTCGGCTGCGGTCGGTGTCATGACGGTCGTCGAAGATACAACGGCGCAGAAAAATGAATATCGCACCTTTCATATTCGCTCTGCCAAGGCGGGCGACGATGCTGGTGCGCTTCGCGAGATTTTGCTTCGGCGCTTCGGCCACGACGAGTGGCCCTACCCGCGGCTTATCGTGGTGGATGGTGCCGCGGCGCAAATGAATACGGCGGGCAAAGTGCTCGAAGGCCTTGGTGTCGCTATCCCGATTGTCGGCGTCGTTAAAGACGAGAAGCATCGCCCGCGCGAGATTAGGGGATTGAAAAAAGAAATGAGCGAGCGCGACATCCTGCTCGCCAACGCCGAGGCGCACCGCTTTGCCATCGGCCGGCATCGTAAAATATTGCGCGCGAGAGCCCATTGATCGAAATTGCTCAAAAAGCGGGCGGCACCTAGGGTGCCGCCCGCCCCTCAAATTAATCCTTGTTTGCGATACGACCAACGGCTCCATATCTCGCGCGGGATAAACAGGAGAGGCTGCCGGAGCAATATTCGAGAGCATTTCGGGTCGTAGGGAATACACGCCGTTTCTTTAGGAAAAAGCGGCATGAGATGATGTCTCTTTTTAATATTTTCTCCGGCGCGCCAGAGATGGTGTCGATGTGATACAAGAATCACTTTTTTCCATCCATATTTTGCACACTCAAGGGCAGCCTGGCGATTGACCTCATGGGTGTCGAGATAGGTGCCGGGCCGGGCGATATTCTCTCGCACCACGTAGAGAGGATTGACGCCACGCGCGCAGGCTACCTGGTCGCCGGGAAATTGGCATATCAGCGGCAGATTGTAGCGAGCGCACAAGGTGACCGCGGTGTTGATGATGGCCTTGGTGGTATCACTTGGCACTTTTTGGTCGCCAAATTCGTGAGCAATCACCACGTCGGCATCGCCCAATTCTTTGGGACTGTGGGCGTGGACATTCCAATGGGCAACAAGGTCGAGCAGGCCAGTCATTCGCGCCTCCGCAGGGTTGGAGTCATCTTGAGCCATTTAATAATTTGTAGCATGAGACACCGGTGAATAGGTAGTAGATAACCTTTTGGTAAAACTCGCGTTATACTGAATATATGCGAACCGTAGTTGGTGTATTGCGCGGGGGCCCCAGCAGTGAGTATGAGATCTCGCTCCAGAGTGGCGCGAGTATTCTTGAATCGCTCGATACCGAAAAATACGAGCCGCGCGATCTCTTTATCTCGCGCGACGGGCAGTGGCATTCGCGCGGCGTCGGCGTCTCGCCCGAACGTGCGCTCGCCGGCGTGGATGTCGCTTTTAATGTTATCCACGGCGGTTTTGGCGAGGATGGCCGAGTCCAGCGGGTGCTCGATGCACTCTCGGTGCCCTACACCGGCGCCGACGCGCTCACCTCGGCCTTGGCCTATAACAAGCAAAATACCAAAGACATCGTCACACGCGCGGGCGTCAAAGTGGCGCACGGCCTTGTCGTTGAGCGAGAGAGTGATCTCGAGGCGCAAGCACTCAATCTATTTCGTTCCTTCCCACACCCAGCAATCATCAAACCGCTTGCTGGCGGCTCTTCGGTGGGGATGACCATCGTCGAGAATTATCACGCGCTCGAGCACGGTCTTGCCGAGGCATTCAAATTTGGCAATAAAGCGTTAATCGAAGAATTTATCAAAGGCAGGGAGGCGACCGTGGGCGTGATAGACGACTTCCGCGGCGAGAAGGCCTACGCGCTTTTGCCGGTCGAGATTATCCCGCCTAAAAAACACAAATTCTTTTCATACGAAGCTAAATATAGCGGCGAGAGCACCGAGCTCTGCCCAGGCAACTTTACCGAAAGCGAGAAGCAAGAGCTCGAGCGTTTGGCAAAACTGGTGCATCAAGAGATGGGTCTCTCGCATTACTCACGCTCGGATTTTATCATCGGCAAGCGAGGGATTTACTTCCTCGAGGTCAATGCGGCGGCGGCCTGCGGCATGACCAAAGAATCGCTCTTCCCGAAGGCGCTCGCGGCCGTGGGTGCGAAAGTCTCCGAATTTATCGATCACGTTATCAACCTCGCGCTCAAGAAAAAATAATCCCGTATGCCTGCGTTCCTGTTGCCGCATGAAGCAGTCGAACTTAAAAAAACACTCAATCAGGATTGGATGCTCATCGACGACGCGCACATGCTGGCGCGAACTTTCCATTTTAAAAATTTCGCCGAGGTGATGCAGTTTGTGAACGCCGTGGCGGCCATCGCCGAGGCGCAAAACCATCATCCCGATCTCTCGGTCTCCTACGACGCGGTCGGCATCGAGCTCACCACCCACGCCATCGCCGGCCTCTCCGAAGCCGATTTCACCCTCGCCGCCAAAATCGATAAGGTGAAGATATAAGGCCCCGCCTACTGTTTGTGGACCGTGCCGGTTTCGAACCGGCTACCTCCTCATTGCAAATGAGGCGCTCTACCAATTGAGCTAACGGCCCGCTGTGCCATCATACAATATTGTTAGCCACACACAATCCTTTATATTTGGGGAGAAAAAGTTTATAGTGCAGTTTGGTGAGTTCCCGTTTGGAGAGGAAAAGGGAATGTTGACCGACGTGCAACTGGGGGTTGTCAGTCCCAAAGAGCTGGGGATTGGCAATACCGGGGATGCCGACAAGAAAGACTACTTCGTCGAGCGCGACGGCATGCGGTTTGCCGGCACGCATCTGCTGGTCGATATGTGGGGAGCCAGCCATCTGGACGAACCCGACTTTATCGACGCTACTCTGCGCGAAGCGGCGCTGGTGGCAGGGGCGACGATCCTGCACAGCCACTTCCACCACTTCACGCCCAGTGGGGGAGTGTCGGGCGTGGTGGTGCTGGCCGAAAGCCACATCTCCATTCACACGTGGCCGGAGCGCGGCTTCGCCGCTGTCGACCTGTTCATGTGCGGCTTGTGCGACCCCTACAAATCGATTCCGGTTCTGCGGCGCGCCCTTACGCCGAAGGAGGTAGAGGTCAAAGAAATACGTCGCGGGAGCAAACCTCCTGGGGGAGCGTCCCCATGATAGTCCCGCACCCGCCACCTCGGCCGGCCTTACCCAAGGCCGGCCGCTCTCTTTATCGAATCGTTTATTTTGAGTATGATTGCACGGTGCGGTATCTACCGCACCCTTAGCTCAGTTGGTAGAGCACACCCTTCACACGGGTGGGGTCGCAGGTTCGAGTCCTGCAGGGTGCACAACTTCGCTTCTTTCGCTACGTTTTGACAGATCATTTTCGGTATGCTAAAAATTTTGTGAATGTCCGGGCGGCCTTCGCCTCCCGAAAATAGGGAAAAAGGAGAAACTGTTATGTTCCTATGCAAGCTGTTGGAGGTACTCGGCTGTGTCGTCGCTGCCTATCTGTGCGCTCTCTTCGGGGATTTGGTGGGGGCATGGGCTATGCTGAACTCTGTAAAAGATGTCATCTACTTCGCATACATTCTCGTGTTCATCCTGGTCGTAGTCGGCGCGATGTGCTGGTGCGACTTCATGGGTCGCGTCGCGATGTCAGGAGCCGCCGCTGAAGAATACACGGCCCATGCCGCAATCCTATTCCTATCCGTGGGGCTCGGTTTCTATGCTATGCCGTTCACTCACTGACCCGGACCCCATATATTTGACACCAGGTCGAGATTAACCACACAGTAACCATATGAGTAGTAACAAAGGACACCGCGTCGCCGCAGAGGTAAAAGTGGACATCATTCGCAGGATCAAAGAGGATGGTATCCCCGTG
>CAIUOD010000009.1 GCA_903900775.1 Candidatus Adlerbacteria bacterium
AGAGAGCATGAAGAGAAAAACGAAGACATTTCGTCGTTCGACCGCCGGGTGGGCATGCTCATTTTTTCGCTCGCCGATGATTCCGAAATACGGAAGCGGCTCGAAGCACTTTTAGGGCCCGAGCGTCTAAATGAGCTTACCAGTGCGCTCCTGCCGCGCGCCGAAGAATTGCGCTATCGGTTTGAAGCAGAGGTCGGCGAGCACTCGACGCCCGAAGTTATCGCTGGGGATCTCTTGGCCGCACTCGAGCGCGAGATTGGCAAAGAGCGTTTCAAAATGAAGTTCTTGTGATATAATAGGAAAAATGGCAAAAGCGAAGAAGGCCAAAAAACGCGGTGCTAAAACACCCGCCAAGAAGCGCCCTGTGGCTAAAAAGGCGGGGGCTGGTGTTGTTGCAAAAGCAAAAAAGCTACGAGCCGCCGCCGCGAAGCGTCGGGTTAAACTCGCGCGCCCGAAGAAAGTCGTCGCCAAAACCAAAGTCAAAGCATCTGCACCGAAAATAAATCCGGCCGCCGCTAAAAAGAACGAAGAGCAAAATAAAAAAGCCGAGCAGTTGATGGATCGCGGCCGCCAAGCGGGCTTCGTTACCTACGACGAAATTCTTAAAGCGTTCCCCAATATTGAGAACGACGTTTTCTTCCTCGAGGAGCTCTACGAAAAATTTGCCAACGCACACGTTGATGTGCTCGAGGGCGGCGGCATGCTTGAGGTACACGACGAGGCTCCCGAGAAAGGCTATGGCCGCGCCGACTCACAATTTGATTCGATCCAGATGTATCTGCGCGAGATAGGCAAGTATCCGCTTCTGAATGCCCAGCAAGAACGCGACTTCGCCAAGCGTATCGTCGACGGCGACAAAGAGGCACGCAACTTGCTCGCCCGCGCGAACTTGCGCCTCGTGGTCTCCATCGCTAAAAAATATGTCGGCCGCTCACCCGACCTCACTCTGCTCGACCTCATCCAAGAAGGGAATATCGGCCTTTTCAAGGCGGTTGATAAATTTGACTACACCAAGGGCTATAAATTCTCGACCTATGCGACCTGGTGGATCCGCCAAGCCATCACGCGCGCGCTGGCCGACCAGAGCCGCACTATCCGCATCCCGGTGCACATGGTTGAGACTATCGCTAAGTACAAGCAGGTGAGCCGGCGCTTGGCGCAGGATTTAGGCCGCGACCCACTGGCGGAGGAAATCGCGCTTGAGATGGGGCTCGACGTCAGCAAAATCTACCAAATAGAAAAAATCGACCAGGATACCATTTCGCTTGAGAGCCCGGTCGGCTCGGATGATGATGACGGCAAATCGGTCCTCGGTGATTTCGTGAAAGACGATAAAATTTTGGCACCCGATCAAGAGGTGGCGCGGCGCATCCTGGGCGACCAGCTCAAGGAGATCCTCGAAGAGCTTTCCCCGAAGGAGCGCGAGATTTTGAAATTGCGCCACGGGCTTGAGGACGGTATTTATCACACGCTTGAGGAGGTGGGTAAAAAATTCGGCGTCACCCGCGAGCGCATCCGCCAAATCGAGGCCAAGGCGCTCGAGCGCATCCGCACGCACGACAAAGCAAAACGTCTGCGGAGTTACTAACTTTTGTTGACTCGTAATTTTTTTAGGGTAGGATAGTTAAGTCCCGGCCTCGAAGAGGTCGGGTAACTGTTTCTCAACGGAAAACGTAACGGAGAGTTCGAATGGCGCCGACGTGCATCTTTATCGCTTGTTCCGACCCGCGCCTTAACAAGGCATCAGTCCAACGCGATTGGGCGGTGCGCATGATAGTTGGGTTTGGGGAAGCAGAAGTAATATCGCTTTACGTTCCTGGCCCCACACGTTTGTTTATCGGCAAGCCTCCACCGTCGGAGGTGGAGGAGATCTGTAAAATTCGCGAAGGTCTGCTGGCATGCATCTCGTGCCACCTTCGGGGGCATAGGCTACAAGCGGCGGTCTTCGCTGGACACAACGATTGTTTGCTCCATCCGGAGTGCGATGAGCTTGCCACAGCCGTGGCCACGCAAGAGCTCCAGTGCATTCTCCGCTCGGGAGGATACACCGGTCCAGTCCTCGCCGCTTTCGAGACGATCAAAGACGGCACTTGGGAGAGTATGGAGATGCTTCCCCCAGAAATGCAGCCAGACGCGTTCGTATCTGAACGAATCGCGGCCTAGATGGCGCGAATCATTTGAGCCAGGGGCGGATCCTTCGCGGGACCGCCTCTATTTATTTGTCAACTATCCTGGGAACGCCTATACTTGCCGCATGGCTTCGCCGAAAATAGTCAAAGCAAAGCAGAAATTCCCGATCAAGCACTGGAGCCACTCCAGCCTTATGTCGTTCTTGCGCAACCCTTTGGCCTGGCACAAGCGCTATGTCGAAGAGGTCTACGACACGCCCTCCTCACCAGCCTCGATAATCGGGCGCGCGGGGCACACCGCGCTCGAGCATTTCTACGGCGGTATCCCCAAAGAGGGTGCGATTGATTTAGGGCTCGAGTATATGCGCACGGTAGCAGATTTTGAAATCAACTTCGGCAAGGCAAAAACAAAAACGGCAAAGAAGAAAAAGCGCGAGCAGATGGAGCGCGACTATCTCCAGGCGGTCGAGTTTTATCTGGCACGGCCGCCCAAATACAAAGTGCTCGGGGTGGAGGTAAAAGCGACCGCCAAAGTGGGTAAATTGCCGCTACCGGTTAAAGCGGTCTCCGACTTGGTGGTGGTCTCAAAGGTCGATCCGAGTGGGGTTGATATTGTCGATCATAAATTTGTCGCCGCCTTTAGCCCCTACGGGGCAGATAAATCGCTATTCATTCTGCAGGCGATTTTCAATTACTACACGGTCAAAAAAACATTCGGGAAACCGGTCCGGCGCTTTATCGTGCATGAGTGCAAGGTGTCGCGCAATGCCGACGGCTCCTCGCAGATGCGCCGTTATATCATCGACTTTAGAGCGTTTCGGCAGGAGTTTATTATTTTTAATCATTTGCTCCGCGATGCCACCCTTCACTTGGCGCGCATGCGTGTATTCCTCCCTAACCCATCGGATATTTTTGAAGGGGAGAATTCGCTCGATATTTATCGCATCAATCTAGCGCCCGAGGAGTATGACTCCCATTTTCATCCCGATCAGTAGGGGTGTAGACTTTTTATTGGCCAGTTGTCGAAGTTGCGGCTTGAGAAGCAGGCAACTGTGCCAGCACAGCGTCGATAGCGGCGCGCATCGAGGAATACGGCTGTGCGCCTTGGAGTGTCACCGCGTCATTGCCAACCATGATAAGGATGAAGGGCGTGCCGGTACCGCCCTCTTTAATCGCTTCGTTATAGCTGTCCTGCACCTTCTTAGCGTACTTATTACTTGAGAGGCATTGGTTGAATGTCGCGACATTGAGTCCGATGCCCTGCGCGATCTTCGGGAGCTCCGCCAAATCAAGATTATTTTCGCCCGGGCTTACTGCATAGACTTGGTCGATATATTTGAAAAACGCCGTATCGCCGCCCTGATCGGCCGCACACTCGGCCGCCTGCGCCTCCTCGGGCGCTTTAGAGTGGATAGAGGTTAGCGGGAAGGGCCGATATACCCACGCGACCTTGCCCGAGGTCCCATAGTAATCCATCACCTGATGCATTGTCGTCTCAAAATCTTTGCAGTAGGGGCACTCGAGGTCGGCATACTCAATCACTTTGACCGGCGCCGCAGGATTCCCAAGGATGTGGTCAGTCGCTGGGTCATAGGCGCGGGCCGTTATCTTAGCGCCATTTCCTGCGGGAGCATTTGTTCCTGATTTCCCAACCACAAACACAGCACCTGCGATGAGTGCTCCGGCGACCACAATAGTTATCGGCAATACGTACTGGGTTTTCATGGTGAATATTAATTTAGCTTATGTATAGACAGTGTATCACAGCGGGTTCTCTACTAAAACGGCAATGTATGGGTGATTCCGGGGGAGCCGCCCTCGTCCTCCCAACGCGAAGGGTCCAGCAGTATCTCGCGCACGCCACTATAATCTTTGTACTTCAGCTTCTTGTGTTTTTTTGCATATTCATAAATATCTTTAGTGACGCGCACATCTTCGATACAATAGTCGCGCACCAGCTCTTTTTTGCCCTCCTTCCACCATACGACCGCTTGGAGCCCGTCTGCTGTTTTGTGTCGCCCGAGCGTCGCCTCGGCCACCGAGTCGAGCCTAAGTCGCCGACCGAGCACTTCTTTTATCTCCTTCAGTAAATCGATACTTTTTATTTTAGTGAGGTCGCCCGAGTAATATTTGTTCAGTATCGGGATGTCGAAGTGGTCGGAGTTGTAGCCGATGAGTACATCGGTGCGCTCGAGGATCGGCCACAGCGCGGAGAGCTCTTCTTTATAAAAGCTCGAGAAGGTGTTGGTCTCGCTGTCGTGAATACAGCACACCGTCAATTCTTGCTTAGCGATGTCGATGCCGCCACCCGACATTTCGCCCGTCGTCTCAATATCAAAAACGACACGACGCATACTAGTTATTATTAAAAAACGAAACGATTTCGTTTTGCGTAAGCTTAGTCTCTTCGCCCGTGTCCAAATTGCGCGCCACGAAATTACCCGAGGCAATCTCATCTGCCCCCACAACCATGAGATAGGGAATGTGCTGTTTGGCGGCGGTCTTTATCTGTTCGCCCAATTTCTTCTCGCCGAAATCGACCGCGACGTTGATATTGTTTTTCCGCAGTTCTTCGGCCATTGCAGTCGTGTGAGGTAAGGCTTCAGGAGAAGCCGTGGCGAGGTAGAGTGTGGCGGCGGATACATACGCGGGCTTAAGGCCGCGCAGTTCTAAAAAGTTCTGGATGGTAACATCGCCCATACCAAAACCCACGCCCGGCAGGGGCTCATCGTCAAAAAGCTCGGTCAAGTTGTCGTAGCGCCCGCCGCCAAAAAGCGCGCGATTGTTTTCGGGATGGGTGTCGAAAATTTCGAAGACCACACCCGTATAGTAGTTGAAGCCGCGCACAATCGACGGGTCAAACTCGGCGTTCGTGACACCGGACTCTTTGAGAAGTGAAATAATTTCTCCAACATCGCTCGGCAAATCGGCAGGGGAGAGGGCTTCGTTCGGGATGCCAAGCTCCGACAATTTTTCTTCAAACTCCTCTGCAGGCATTTTTGCGCGGCGATCAAGGAGTTGCGTAAATAATTTAGCCACGTCGGGAGCGAGAGAATATTTTTTGGCGAGCTCGTCTATAAACGCACGACTGCCGAGCTTGATAGTAAAGTCAGATTCTTTCGCACCCAACTGCAACATGAGCGCGTGCGCAACGGCGATGACCTCGGCGTCGGCCGAAAGAGAACGACTGCCGAAGATATCAACGTTCAACTGCCAGTGTTCGCGCAGGCGGCCGCGTTGCGGCCGCTCGTAGCGGAAGACATTGGGGATCGAAAAGAGGCGCAGGGGGAATCCGAGCTCACGGCGCTTTGCCGCGACCATGCGCGCGACCGTCGGTGTCATCTCGGGGCGCAGGGTCACCTCACGCCCGCCGCGGTCGACGAAGGTGTAAGTCTGTTCGTTTACTATTTCTTCGCTCTCGGCACCTTTAGCTTTGTAGAGCTCGGCGGGCTCAAGTATCGACGCGTGATACTCGGCATACCCAAAGCGCTCGGCAACACTCTGGCACGCGTGGCACAAGTAATTAAAAAATGCCTGATCTTCGGGATAGAAGTCGCGCACGCCTTTGTAGGCTTCGGTAGAGAGTTTATCTTTTTTGCTCATAGGGGATATATTCGGTATTCTAACAGAAATGCCCGAAGATAAAAGAGACATACGCTTGCAACCTTCGGATGTACAAAGTGGGGGAGGCTCGGTACTCAACCTCTATAAGAGGATGGGTGAGACGCCGCGTGAGCGGCTCGAGCGCCTGCGCCGCGAGAAGCCGATGTATGCGCAGGAGGTGCTCTCGTATGCCGGCCGGCTCGACCCCATGGCCGAGGGAGTACTCCTGGCCCTGGTGGGCTCGGCTAATAAGAGGAGGGAGGCATATCTCGATATGAGTAAGGAGTATGTGCTTGATGTGCTCTTTGGCTTTTCTACCGATACCCACGATGTATTGGGGCGGATTATGGAGTGGGGAGACTCTGCAAGCGTCACCAAGAGGCAGATTGAGTTAGGGTTGAATGAGTTTAGGGGTAGTGTCTCGCAAGAGTACCCACCATTCTCTTCAAAAACAGTAGAGGGGCGAGCGCTCTTTGATTGGAGCAAATCCGGGCTTATAGGAAACCTCGTCTTGCCGAGAAAGCAAGTAAATGTATATGAAATTTCGCTAGTAGGAATATATAAACTCGCCGAGCCGATATTTTATTCGTATATAAAATCTAACGTCGAAAAAGTGCAGGGCGACTTCCGCCAAGAAGAAATCATGCGTTTATGGGATCGGAACCTTCGCAAAGACGGCACGCGCCAATTCCCTTGCGCCACCATTGCTATATCGTGCTCCTCGGGCACGTATGCCCGCTCTATAGCCAACGGGCTCGGGAACCTACTCGGTGTCCCCGCCCTGGCACTTCATATTTTGCGCACCCAGGTAGGCGACTACCGCATCGAAAAGTCACTCAAATAGTTTGGCAAAGTTCGACCTCGCCGATAATTGTTATCCACACTTTCAAGAATTTTTTTGAGCTAAAAAAGCCTTTATTAAAGGTATTATTATCGGTGATGCTCGGCTTGAACCTTTTTCATACACAGCACAAAAAATACGCTTCGCCAATCTTGGCACTTATTCTTGCCGTCTCACTCATTGCCTCACAATTCTTACCACTCGTCCCAACTCCTGCACATGCGGCAAGCTTCGGCGTGAGTTGGACCCCGAAGAGCGACAGCAGCAGTAACTGCACCGGCACCGGTTGTGTCTCCACCACCATCTCGACCACTCCTAATGTCGATCTCTCCGCGGAGGGGAGCGCTACGCTCAAAACTGATTCGCTCTCGCAGTATGTCACTGAGAACTTCAATGGGACTAATGGCACGGACTACCATTTGGATGAAGGGAAGAGTTGGGCCGCGCCTGCTGTGACGGGGTATGTGGCGTCCGGCAACAGTGCTCCAAGCGCTCCGCCTACCAGCGGCCTCATCGCTCACTACTCTTTTGATAACTCAACTATCAGTGGCACATCAGTGTCGGACATCAGTGGTAGCGGCAGCACTGGTTCTCTCGCGGGCTCTCCAACCACTGGTGTCGCGGGGCCGTCAGGACTTGCACAGGCGGTGACGTTGGACGGGTCGAGTTATCTGACCGTCCCACAACCATCCAATTTGCCAACTGGTGCGCACGCACGCACGGTGTCGATGTGGGTTAAGACAACAGCAACAAACGGAACACTATTTTATTATGGTGAGCAAAACACAAACAAAGCACTCGTTCTTGGCATCCTCGGTAACGGTCACGTTTTTGTGAGCCAATGGGGAGGGGCTTTTGAAACCGGTGTCGCAATCAACGACGGCGCGTGGCACGAAATAGCCGTTACGTTTGATGGCACCACTTACGCCTTGTACCAAGATGGCGCTTACAAAAACAGCGGCGTGATGGGAACTGAGACCACCGCCTCGGATCTCTATATTGGAGATGCTTTTGGATACAGCCAGTCTGGCACCGTCGGTTCGATTGATGACATCACCATGTATGACCGCGCATTGTCGGGGAGTGAAGTGAATCAGTTGTATACCTCAAACCGCAACCAGCGAGCCTGCCCACCTCGGGCCTTGTCGCTCACTATGCATTCGATAGTGCCACCATCAACGGCCCATCAGTAGTTGATGTGAGCGGCAACGGCAACACCGGCACGCTCGTCGGTTCACCAACAACGGGCGTCGCAGGGCCGACTGGGTTTGGGCAGGCTGTGACTCTGAATGGGAATAACCAATATATAGAAGTACCGAACATAAGTATCAGCAACCAAATAACAGTATCTACCTGGGTATACTCCTCCAACTTTTACCAAACTGGTTTCGTGGTTCTGAAAAACCCAGCCAACGCCGAGTGGGGATTGTTTTTTAATTTGGGATATGGTCTAGAGTGGCGTGGAGCTGACGCGGGGAACAATGTTAGCTGTGCGCTCCCGTCGAACAGTAATTGGCATCATATTGTAGCTACGCAATCTGGGACGACAGGCGTACTCTATATTGACGGTACCCAATGTGGTACTGGTACCGAGACACCCATAGGCAACGATAGCGGCACTATTGATATTGGTCGCCTCGATAATGGCTGGTATTTCAATGGTTCTATCGATGATGTCACCATCTACAATCGCGCGCTCTCGGCGGGTGAAGTGAATCAGCTCTATACCTACGCTCCCGGCGCTTACTCTCCTGTACATAAACTCACCGTTAATCCGCATATCTATATCACTTCAACAACCACCTCGACATGGACAGTTCCATCTACGTTGACTAACGCGACCGTAGAAGTAATCGGTGCTGGCGGCGGCGGCGGCGGCGGAAGTTCTGGTTGCCAAGAAACAGGTATCGGCGGCGGCGGCGGCGAGTACTCTAAAGGAACAAGTATCTCCCTTACGCCGGGTTCAGTCATAAATATTGCTGTCGGAGCGGGTGGTGTTGGTGGAACAGGGCCTGTTGACCAAGGTCGAATCGCTGGGACAGCCGGCGGTAACACTTATTTTCAAGCAAATGGCTCGACGCTCATTAGTGCCAACGGTGGCGTAGGTGGAACAACACCTGTGATATGCGGTGCTGTCGCAAACAATGGCGGTTCCGGTGCCGCTGGCCCGTATGGCGCTGGTCGCAGTGGTGGCGGCTCCGATGGTTATGGTGGCGGAGGTGGTGGCGCCGGTGGCGGTAGCGCTACCGATGGATCCGATGGCAGTGCGGGTAGTGCCGGTGGCTCCGCTCAAGACGGCACTCCCGGTGGAGCGCAAGGAGCTCCAGGTAGCCATGGCTCCGGCGGCGGCGGCGGGTATATATATATGGAGGTGTTGCCGGGGTGGGCGGTAATGGTGCCGAGTGGGATGCGTCTCACGGCGCTGGCGGAGGCGGCGGTGGTGGAGGTGTGTACGCTAGTGAGTTTGGCGGGGCTGGTAGCAGTGGTGACGGTGGAGCGGGTGGGCTCTACGGCGGAGGCGGTGGCGGTGGTGGTAGACATGGCGGTCCCGCTCCTTTTTATGCCCTCGGTGGCCTCGGAGGCCAGGGTATCATCGTCATCACTCCGACCGATGGCTCCTCTCGCGCCATCTCCACAACCCTCGCCACCGTCTCCTCGGGCGTTCAGTCAGCGACACTCACCGCCACGGGAGATGCGGGCACCGGCACCATCAGCTACTACCTCTCCAACGACGATGGTGCCACATGGGAGAGTGTCACTTCGGGCTCTCCGCACACCTTCTCTAATCGCGCGGGCACCAAACTCAAGTACCGCATCGACCTAACCGGTGACGCTACCGTCTCTTCACTCCAGATCGCCTACAACAATCAAAACGTCTCGGGCACCCTTTCAAACTACGTGCTGGACGCCGGGGGAGACGCCTCCATGGTCTCCTTGGGCTGGACGGCTTCTTTTGACGGGGGCGCCACGGTGAAGTTCCGCACCAGGGGAGCCGCCACCCAAGGCGCTCTCTCTTCGGCCACCTGGTCGGACTATCTTGAAGCAACTTCTACCGGTGCTTCCGACGCTACCATTTTGGCCAACGGTAATGGGGGAGCCCCCAACCCGCAGTATCGCTTCCTTGAAGTCGAAGCAACGCTGGTCTCCTTGGATGGAGCGTCAGTCCCCACACTCACGGGTCTCTCCGTCTCCTACGCTATCAACGCGCCTCCGCAGTTTGATACCACGCTTGGCGAGGGAACCGGTGCCTCGGTCTCCCAAGTGAGCGACCCTCAGAGTGCCAACTGGGGTAAGGTCTGGATCAACTATGCGGCAGCGGACCCGGACGACACCACCCTCACCCCTTCCTTTGAGTATCGTCTCAACAACACCGACTCCTGGCACCCCATGACGACGCTCACCGGAGACACCAGTGCCTTCCAAGTTGGCCCTCCGCCACCCTCAGGCCTCTTTACCCTAGAGAACATCTACTGGGATGCGAAGAAAGATCTCCCCGACACTTTCTCGGCAAGCGCCCAAGTGCGGGTCTCTCTCAACGATGGCGAGATCATCTACAACAAGGCCTATGCTACCTCCTCACCCTTTACACTGGAGACCAAAGTTCCCACGGTAACGGCTCACATCGACGGCACCAGCCCCACTAATACCTTTGCGGCCAATGTCGGGAGCGATGCTAATCTTCTCGACTACACGCTCACCAACAATCCGACGGGTGGCCCTGACGGGGTGAACGAGGGGAGCGGGGTGCCAACTACCATCACTACATCCAAGACACTTTCGCTCTCCCAGCCTTGGATTCTCCCTGCCGCTACCACCACCTCCACTACCTACCTCTCGGTGCGTGACATCTATGGCAATACTTCAACCTCTACCATCGTGGTGCCTGCCGCGCCCCAGGGTTTTGAGATACACGACATCTCCAACACAGCCGCCAACCTCTACAAACTCTTCGTCGCCTGGCAACCGTATGTTTCTGCCACTGGCGCTACCTTCACCTCGGGCAATGGCCACTACGAAGTCTGGCGCTCCGCGGGGGACACCTACACCAAAGTAGCCACCATTACCGATCCATCGCTCAACTACTACATGGATACCGATGTAGCTTCGACCACCACCTACTCCTACCAAATCGTCACCGTGAGTGCCGAGGGTAACTCGTCACCCTTCACGACCCCCCAGAGCACCCAACCCTTGGGTCTCGGCGGCTCATCTCTGCCACCCGTCATCCAAAATGTTGTCGCCGACCAAATCAAAAACACTTCCGCGCGCATTACCTGGGAGACCAACGGCCTCTCCAACTCACTCGTCAACTACGGCATCGGTACCTCCTATGGCTCTACCGCCTCCAGCCAAAGCTACACGACCGATCACACGGTCTACCTCACGCACCTCCAGCCCAACACCCCCTACTACTTCAAGGTGACCTCAAGCGACTTCTACACCAATGCGGCGACCGACGACCAAGGCGGTGCTTCCTACACCTTCACCACTAATGGCGGCCCCGTCATTGAGAACGTCACGGTCAACTCCGTGGCCGACACGGCCGCCAACATCTTCTGGAATACCGACCGCAGTGCTGATAGTCAGGTCTACTACTCCACACAAGCGAATCTCTCGGACGCCTTGCATGCAGGCGACGACACCCCCGTGGCCAGCTCCACCACCGAGGGCATCTACTCCCACCAGGTTGCGCTCACGGGCCTCACCCCGACCCAGACCTACTACTTCTATGTCACCTCAAGTGACGCCGACCAAAACCTCACCCGTGCTGACAACCAAGGCCAGTACTACAGCTTCCTTACCACCAAAGACACCACTCCGCCTAAGATTTCTAATATCCGAACCCCCGTCATCAATGCTTCGACCGCCGTCATTGTGTGGCAGACCGACAAACGCTCCACTAGCCAAGTGGAGTGGGGAGACACGGCTTCCACGAGCGAGGGTGCTTACCCCCACACCACCCTGATCGACGCTACCGGTGCGGCTGCCTCTTCGGCTGATCTCCTCACCGACCATGTGGTGACGCTCTCCAATCTCGCCTCCACCTCCGACTACTACTACCGGGTGCGCTCGAGCGACGCAGCAGGCAACCTGGCCTACTCCGATGAGCAACACTTCAAGACCACCTCGGGAGACACCATTACCACCGAATATGTTTCGACCGGCTTCGGTTCCAGTGCGAAGGCCAACACCACACCACCCACTATATCGAATACGACGGTGGAGCCGATTAATACCTTTGATGCGACGGTGAAGGTGGGGACGGATGCGGACGTGCGAGCACTCGTTCAATATGGGCCAGTGTCATCAACCACACCATCGGCGCCATACACCCTCAGTGCTGGTGATTGGAATCTTTCGAATACAAAAAGTATACAACTCTCGAATCTCCTTCCTTCTACTACGTATCATTACATCGTGAATGTTTCCGACAAAAACGGCCTCACCACCAAATCAAAAGACCAAACCTTCACCACCAAGTTCCTCTCCGAAGACCTCGGCAATCTCTCCTCCCTCCAAGCCGCCGACATCCAGAGCCGTCTCGAGGACGCCATCCAGTCAGCACTCCCGTCCATCAACCCACCCTTCTCCACCGTGCCCACTATTACCAACATCTCGGAGTCTTCCTCCACCATTGCGTGGAACACCAATGTGAAGTCCTACGCTTCTCTGACCTACGCTTCTGACGAGGACTACCAGAAGAAAGGTATCTACACCGATACACTCGCAGAGAATGATATTGCGGCCACCACCACCCAAGCGCATACCATCATCCTCACTAATCTGAAGAGCGACACCAAGTACCATTTCTCCACCCGTGCCCTCGTCTTCCCCCAAGTAGTCGGCAAGAGCGCCGACTATACCTTCACCACGAAGGCGGGCCCGCTTACCCCGAGCATTCTTGACGTGAAGACCGACTCCTTCCGGGTGCTGTGGGCTACCGACGCTAACACCACCTCGGCCATCGACTTTAGGGACACTACGACCGGCGTCACCCAGACGCTCAAGAACGAGACCCCGAGCAAACAGCACGACCTCATCGCACAGAATCTCATCTCGGGCCACACCTACCTCGTGCGTGCCTACGGCTATGACACCGACGGCAACCTGCTCTCCACGGCCTCAACTATCCCGGTCACGACCGGGGTCGATACCACGCCGCCCCAGGTGACCGGCCTGCGCATCGACTCCAACCTGGTCCCGGGCCGCACCGACATCGTCCAATCCATCGTCTCCTGGAAGACCGACAAAGCCTCCAACTCCGCCGTTTACTACGAGGAGGGGAGCGGTACCGCTGACCAAGCGCTCAAGAACAAGGTAGAAAACGACACCGGCCTCGTGACCGACCACGTGGTCATCCTCCCCAGCCTCAAGCCTTCCACCATCTACCGGGTGCAGGTCTCCTCGACCGACCAAGCGGGCAACACGCTCATGCTCCCGGTGCGCACCATTGTGACCCCCCAACAAAGTGAGTCCATTATCGACATCATCTTCAAGAACTTCTCCAGTACGTTTAACTTTACGGGGCAATAATACGGGCTTATACTATGGATATGCAGGAGACCAAAACAAAGCGCATCCTCCTAATCGAAGATGATGAGATGATGCGGATTTTGTTCCGCGACAGTTTTTGGATCCATAGCACGAGTGACCAGACGACTGAAGTCGCCACGACCCGTTCGTTGAGTGAGGCGCGCAGATACCTCAAAGAGACAGCAATGCCACCGGACATCATCTTTACCGGTTTGTGGCTCCTGACTAAAAATTCGGATGGCGCGACGACGCGCGAAGTCGCTCCGACACTCGAATTCATCAAAGAACTTCGCAACACCGCAGGGTATGAACATACCTGCATCGTTGCATACTCCCGTTTCTCCGATGGAGAATTAAAAGAACAAGCACGCGACGCTGGTGCCGATCACTTTCTGGTCAAAGGGGAGATGGCGCCGCGAGAAATTGTTGATTTTGTCGAACACCTATGAGTGCTCTCATTCGGCTTGAACACGTAGATCAGTACTACGAGAAAGGTAAAGAGAACGAGGTCCACGCCATGAAAGACGTGAACCTTGAGATTGAAGAAGGCGACCATGCCGCCTTTTTTGGTCCGTCGGGGTGCGGGAAGACCACTATGCTCTATGCCATTTCAGGTATCGATCGGGTGACGAGCGGCAAAGTGCTTGTTAAAGGCCACGATATAACTGCGCTCTCCAATCAAGAGCTTGCCATCTTTCGCCAGACGGGCATTGGTATTATCTTTCAACAATTCAACCTTGTGCCTTCGCTCACCGTGCGCGAAAACATTGCCCTCCCGATGGCGTTCGTCGGGCTCACCAAAGAGAAGGCCGACCAGGAGGCGCAAAAACTCGTCGTGCGCCTCGGGCTCGAAGATTATGCGACGCATTACCCGACCGAGCTTTCTGGCGGCCAACAACAGCGCGTGGGCATCGCCCGCGCACTCGCCAACAATCCGCCCATCATCATCGCTGACGAACCGCTGGGCAACCTCGACTCGGTGAACGCAAAGAACGCGCTCCAGATTTTGCGCGATCTCAATGAGAAAGATGGTCGCACCATCATCATGGTGACCCACGAAGCATGGTCTCTCCAAGACGTCAAAACAATTTTCAACATGAAGGACGGCGTGATAACTTCGGTCGAACATCGCAAGCCGAATGACGCAGGGTTCGTCAACAAAATGGGCGGCACCGATGACCTCAAGGAGAAGCTCGCCAAAGAGGCAGAGAGCAAGGAGTCGCTCACCATGATGGTGCGCATTCTCTCAAACTTCTTTATGCGTGGGCACACCCTGCAGGAGATGTCGCGCTTTGAAGAGCTATTGACCCAGCGTTTTAGCCGCACCATCGACCAACTACAATTACAAAAAATGCTCGGGACCAGCTTCGTCCTCGGCGGTGCGGGCCTGTGGAAGAAGAAGGCCGAGCGCGTCAGCGCCTATGTCGAGACACTCATCGAGAAGCAAAAAGACCTCGACGCTACTATCGATTTGGTCAACGAGAACCCGGAGCTCCCCATTGCCGAAGAGGTGGCACAGCTACGCAAATGGATGCTCGGCGAATACGTGGGCGAGGTTTCTCCCTACAAGGTCGAGATTCTCGACGAGCTTATTGGTAGCCGGATCCGCCACTACATGACGGCGCCGGAATTTCTTCGGGTGCTTTCCATGCCGGCAAAAAATTTCGGGGCCGGGTTCCCGCTCCACAGCGCTCAAAAGATGGCGGAGCGGTTGGAGATTGTCATTGAGGGTTCGCACGAAGAGTATCACCCGGCGCATTAGGGTTGCTTAAATTTCTAGTATACTGAAGGTTATATGCCCGAGACACACCATTTGCTCTTGAGCGAAATGTTCCGGCTCTCTTTACGCAACTTTCGCGTTAAGCCGGTGCGCTCTGTCTTGACCATTCTCGGCATGTCGATTGGCTTCGGCGTGGTTCTCTTTTTAGTCTCGCTCGGCTATGGGCTCCAGTATATTTTGATTGGCAATCTAGTGACAACCCAAGACTCGCTGGTTACTATGCAGGCGTCGTATCCGAACGAAGCAAACCTCTCTTTTTATGAGAGAGATGTTTCGGCGCTTGCCGCGCTCCCGCATGTGATGGAGGTCGCTCCGATTGCTAGCTTTTCGGGAGAGGCGAGTAAAGTGGGAGGGACGAGCCCGGCGCTCATATCGACCAATGTCGTGAGCCCCGCATACTTCCGCCTCACGGGCACGGCGGTGTCGTTTGGGAAGGTGGTTGCGAGTACGACGCCCGGCGTCGTGGTTACCAGCCAGACGCTTGCGCTCATGAATATCTCTACTTCAACTTCTGCGCTCGGGACCCCCATAAATCTCATCGTCTCCTACGAGGATGACCTACATGGCACCACCACCCAGGCGCGCTCACAGGGGCCACTCCCGGTGCTCGGCGTTATTTCGGATGATACCCAGGCGCCGCTCATCATCGTCAAGCCGGGGGATCTCACGGCGCCCGCGCCGTTTTATCAAAGCGTGCTGGTTAAAGCGGATAGTGTTAATACCGTCGAGGCGGTGCGCGACGAACTCATTAATCGCGGGTTTGTCGTTTCAGCCCGTATCGACCTCGTCAACCAAGCGCGGCAAATCACCAACATTATCACCATCGTGCTGGGCGTCTTCGGTGTTACGGCCTTGGTCGTCTCGGCTATCGGTATGTTCAACACCATGATCGTTTCTTTTATGGAGCGTACGTATGAGGTTGGGGTGCTCAAGTCGCTCGGCGCGACCGATAAAGACGTGCGCAATCTCTTTTTACTCGAGTCGGCGGTCTACGGATTTCTCGGCGGGGCGAGCGGCGTCATTTTGGGTGTTGCGTCGGCACAAGGGATTAACCTCGGCCTCAACATACTCGCACAGCATCTGGGCGGCAAATCCTTTACGCTCTTTATCACGCCGCTATGGTTTGTGGGCCTCACGATTGGCTTATCAATTTTGATAGGCCTCGTCTCGGGCTTCTGGCCTGCGCGCCGCGCCGCGCAACTCTCCGCCAAACAAGCCTTCTTGCAACGGTAAAAATATTTTCAGCCTCGCGGTCGGAATAGGCTCGAGGTGCCAAGCCAGAACCCCCCTAAACCGAAAAGGAGTGCGATACCACCCATCTCAACCCACGGCGGCAAGGGGAATCCGCTCCCCGCCGCCGAGGCAGGTTGCTCGGTGCCGGCGATAGTATTGCCGATTGATGTAGCCGCGCTGGTTGTCACAGGAGATTGGCTGGCATTCGCTTGGCCTGCTGTAGTGCCAGGAGAAATACCATGCGCCACCGGAGGTGCTTGGCTCGGCTGATTTTGGACTGCGTCCACAGGGTTGGTTTGCGTCGGCGTTTGGTCGTTTGCCGAGATTACCGTTGTTGCGAGGCTGGTGCCGGTGGTAGCCGACGTGCTTTGTGGAGAAGTATTTTGATAGCCAGCCGATAGCGGGCCTGAAATTGAACCTCCACCTACATTAGTGTTTGGCGCGGGAGCGGGCGGAGTGTCAGGAGTTGGTGCGGGAGGTGGTAGCGCGACTGTAAAGGAGACGCTGGTTGAGGCTACGTTGCCAGCTGGGTCGGCAGATAGCAGGTTAAAGACATGCGAAGTTTCAGCAAATGTCGTTGTGCCGAATGAATTACTACAAGAGACGGGGGATTGTGCATCGAAGGCACAGGTCGTCGTCGCGTCGGCGTCGGTAGTAAAAGTAAAGGTGGCGCTGGTTGTCGCAATGGTCGAGCCGGCCGCTGGGCCGCTCGCTATCGAAAG
>CAIUOD010000010.1 GCA_903900775.1 Candidatus Adlerbacteria bacterium
CCTCTCCGGTGCGCTCTTCCCGCTCAAAAACGCGCCCGCGGCGCTCTCTTTTGTGGCGCGTTTCGACCCGCTCTCCTATGGCATCGACGCGATGCGCGCACTTCTCATCAACTCCTCCAACTACGGCCTCTCGCTCGACCTAGGTGTTCTCTGCGGCGTCACCCTCCTCTTCCTCGCGATGGGTTCGTACTTCTTCTCCAAGATTCAGATATAAAAACAAAACCGCCCCTCCTGCGGGATGGAGGGTTATTTCCTCCATCCCGCCGAGGCGGCGGTCACCAGGTCGCCACCGTCGCGATGGCGTAGCGAAACCTGCTCGTCGGCTCCTTCTTCCACCACGCAACTGCGCGGTAGGCCCAGCGGGTTCTTTTCTTGCTCCAAGCCAGACTGGTCTTCGACCAGGTATCGAGGATGATGCGAACGATCCTCTCGAATGGATAGCGCACCAAAAACCACAATAAGTCGAACATTGTCTTTATTTGTCATCGAGATTCCGCACCCGACTCGCGGCCAAGAACTGCGTGTTCCTGGACTTCCTACCGTTTTTGTATCATTTATAAACCGTTTTGTCAATTCTTTTTGCTCTTGATATTGTATAAATTCGTTATATAGTAGAATTGACCACCCCTAGAGAGGTAGTGGCCGTTGTTCCTAGAAAACTTTGGAGGACCAGTGATGCCCGAGCATGAGGTTAAGCACCAGGTGGATGGCTACAACCCGCAGAATCCGCCTCCTAATCTGGACGCGGCATACGCGCAAATTTGGGAACGCCAGGAACAAGCCGAGCACATCAACGCTCAGCTCGAACATACGAGCCCAGAAGAATATCCTACCGATAACGAATTTTTCGCTTGGAAAGGGCGTGCAATTTCTGCTCTTGCCCATACCAGGGCAGAAGTTCGATTCCTGGGACATTGGATTGATGAGCAGAAATTCGCGCAGAACTTGAAGGAATTTTCTGCTGTCCAGTGGAGTGCGCCGTTCCAAATCGGAGCAACTATCGAGCGTCTGGTAGCAGAGATGCGAGCTCGTTATCAGCCTACCTACAGCGAGACCGTGCTTCCGATTGATCGCGCTTCTGCCTATGGGCGCAGGAGTGAAATCAAAATCATTATCACCCGCTTTCAGGGTTTCTTTTCGGGTGTGAAGATGTTGATGACGGCGGCTAACATTGGTGGGGATGCTGAAAAAAATCTTCTGTCGCCGATGGTAAGCATCATGAGAGCCGTGGAATTGGAAGCGTCAATCCTTCGCAAATATCTCCGCGCGACGGATGGGGAAGATTTGGTCTTGTTCCTTATTAGTCTCCTCGATAGAGCCATGTCTGAGGGGTTCGTGCCCAATAGCGAAGAAGACCGCTTCCTCAACCGAATTCGCGAGCTTAAGCGCAACGAGTCGAAAGACTACACCTGACGAGGGAGCCGCTGGGAAACTGGCGGCTCTATTACTATTAAAATAATTTTGCTTGCACCAAAATCGCGAGCAGTTCGTATAAAGGCAGTATGAATAAAAACTTTGTCATCGGCGCGGTGGTCGCGCTTATTATCGTGGGCGGCGCATCTTTTTATGGCGGCATGAGCTATGCCAAAAGCTCGACTCCGGCTCGCGGGAGCTTTGCGGGCGGGCAATTTAGCGGCACCGGTGCCGCAGGCACTGGCCGAGTGGGCGCGCGCGCCGGGGGCGGCTTCACCACGGGGAAAATTCTTTCAACAAGCAATGGCAGCGTGACCATCCAGGCACAAAACGGCTCGACTGAAATAGTGCTCGTGAGTGCTTCTACTCCTATCCTCAAGAGCGCGGCGGGCTCGATGAGCGATCTCGCCGCGGGCACCAATGTTGTCGTGACCGGCTCAAGCAATAGCGACGGCTCGCTTACCGCAGAGTCGATCCAGATCCGCCCCGCAGGCACGAATAATGCGCCGATGATTCCTGCCGGCTCCGCACAGTAAAAATTAAAATTCCCGGGCTTCGCCGTCCGCCAGCGCAAAGTACTCTGTGCCTGGCGCAAAAAGTTTAAGCGCGGCTCCCACAAACGCGCGGAAGCTTGGCACAATCATCCCGTCGTGGACACCGAAAGCCGTGCGCGCTTTAATCTCTTTGGCAAAATCGATAGCTTCCGACATCTTCATCCACGGCCCGGCCACCGGTAGCGCCAAGATATCAACCGGCTGGCCTGGATTGTGAAAGTTGTCCCCGGGGAAATAAAATTTATCGGCGATC
>CAIUOD010000011.1 GCA_903900775.1 Candidatus Adlerbacteria bacterium
CGGTTGTGCTCGCCACCGTACGCGAGATTCTTTCAAGCCCTGGCACGGCTGCAGGCATCCCGAACACCCCCTTCTCCTTCACCAAAGCGCTCTACCTTGCTATGCATGATCCCGACGTCGCTCAACTCCAAAAACTCTTGGTGTCGCTCAAACTCCTGCCCGCCGATGCAGTGACCGGCTATTTTGGCTCTGCGACTAAAGGGGCAGTGGGTACCTTCCAGATTAAGCATCATCTCGTGACTTCGAAAAAGAGCTCGACCTATGGTTATGTAGGGCCGAAGACGCGGCAGGCCTTCAATCTACTGCTCTCGGGCGAATAGTTTGCAAACCTATAGTTTTTCGGTTAGAGTGTTGCTCTATGGATCTCACGGTAGAAAAGCGCGATTTGAAAGGCAAAGCCGCCAGCCTGCGTCGTCGCGGGATGTTGCCGGCTATTGTCTATGGCCGCAGCCAGGAAGCTACGCCTATCGCCGTGGAACTTAAGTCGTTTGAAAAACTCTTCCACGAAGCGGGGGAGTCCACCGTGCTCACGCTCAAAGGGGTTGGTGACGCCAAAGAAGTACTCATCCAAGAAGTGGCGCTCCACCCGGTCTCGGGCGTCCCTCAACATGTTGATTTTTATGCCATTGAAAAGGGCCAGACGGTGACCGTCGAGGTGCCCTTTGAATTCGAGGGTATCTCTGAGGCGGTTAAGGCTGGAGTCGGCATTTTGGTGAAGGTTATGCGCGAGCTCGAAATCGAGTGCGAGCCTAAAGACTTGCCCCCGCACATCGTGGTGGATATTTCGAGCCTCAATAAAATCGATGACAAAATTACCATTGCTGATTTGAAATTACCGGCGAGCGCCAAGGTATCGCTCGACCTCGACGAAGTGGTCGCTATGATTGCCGAAGCTAAAGAAGAGGTTGAAGAAGTGGCACCAATAGACATCACACAAATCGAAACGTCAGTTGAGCGCGGCAAGAAAGAAGAAGAGCCCGAAGCGGCAGAATAAGAAAACCGAGGCACCACCTCGGTTTTTTTGATGCCTTTTGCTCTGCTATACTGAAGTAATGTCGCCTCGGGGCAGATGGTTCTTTGTCGGGCTTCTCGTTGCAGGAGCCGCGCTTGTTTATCTGCAAGCGCCCGCGCCAGCGCGGGCGCAAGATTTGACGCCTGCACAACGCGCGGCTCTCCAGGCCCAATATGACGAGTTGCAGGTTGAGATTGCTCAATGGCAAAAGGTGATTGACGACACCAATACCAAAAAGAAATCACTCACGGGCGATGTCTCCGCGCTTACCGCACAAATCAAAAAAGCACAGGCAGAGATAGACCAGCGTAATGTGGTAATAACGCAGTTGCAGAGCGAAATATCTCAAAAGACAAAGGCGGTACAGACGCTTGAGACGAAACTACAATTAGGTAAGGATTCACTAGCCAAATTGTTACGCGATAAAAACGAAATCGAGACGACACCGCTCGTGGTCATCGCGCTTAGCTCGGGGAGTTTGTCAGATTTTTTTGACTCGATAAGCACCATCGACACTATCGATAGTGCGCTACAGGATCATTTTGACACGTTGCGCGGTATTGAAACGCAAACTCAAAAAGAGAAAGACGCGCTCTCTGCCCAACAAAACGCACAAGTGGATGCTCGCTATCAGGTGCAGACAACCCAACAGCAGATAAACCAGAACAAACAGCAAAAAGCGCAGCTGCTTGCCATCACCACCAACGAAGAGGCGCAATATAAAAAAGTACTTGCGGCCAATCAGGCAAAAGCCGCGGCTATACGTGCGGCGCTCTTTCCCTTGCGCGACGCGGCGGCGATTGAGTTCGGTACGGCCCTCCAATATGCGCAGGTAGCACAAAAAACGACCGGCGTCGACCCAGCACTCGTGCTCGCTATTTTGACGCAGGAGTCTAACCTCGGCCAAAACGTCGGGCAGTGTTATCTCATCAACGACACAACCGGTGCCGGTGCGGGCAAGAATAGTGGTACCCCTTTCGCTAAGGTGATGAATCCGACTCGCGATGTGCCGATCTTTCTTACACTGGCAAACAGTCTCGGTTTTGACCCGCATGCGCAAGTGGTCTCGTGCCCAATCGCCAGCGCGGGCGGCTGGGGGGGCGCCATGGGGCCTTCGCAATTTATACCTTCAACCTGGGCGCTCTATGCCGGGCGCATCGCGTCAGCAGACAGTGTGTCGACCGCAAATCCGTGGAATCCGCAAGACGCCATAACAGCCATGTCGGTATATCTCGGCGACCTTGGCGCGGGCGTTGGGGGGTATACTGCCGAACATACGGCGGCGGCAAAATATTATGCAGGTGGTAATTGGGCGAGCGCAGGGAAGACCTACGCCAACCAAGTTATGGC
The DNA here is from genome assembly GCA_903900775.1 of Candidatus Adlerbacteria bacterium. Classification (GTDB taxonomy): domain Bacteria; phylum Patescibacteriota; class Minisyncoccia; order Phycocordibacterales; family SBAW01; genus GWA1-54-10. Next base: position 2,363 of record CAIUOD010000011.1, read on the forward strand.
TAAAGTCTCCAGCATCCAGAGCAATATAGATTTCTTGAACAATCTATAACTTTATATCGTAGCCCTATAATGCTTCGTATAAATAGAAAAAGTGGCTTCACTCTCATCGAGCTCTTGGTCGTCATTTCGATCATCGGGCTTTTGGCCTCAATCGTGCTAGTGTCGCTCAATGCCGCTCGCCTAAAAGCGCGGGACTCTCAACGACTATCTGCTATGGTGCAAATGAGAACAGCGCTTGAACTGTATTATGCGGCTAATGGTCGGTATCCAATTTCTAATATCAGTTGCGGGGGCGCTTGGGGTATCGTAAGTTTCGATAGTAATACGTATTCTGCCAAACTATTATGTAAAAGCGATGGTGTAACATCAGATGGCAACACCCTCACGATAGAAATGGCCCCGTATATCCCTAGACTCGTCGACCCCTCCGGTTCCACCAATGACGCTGGCTATCTCTACTCGGGAAACGGCTCGAGTTATTGCTTCTTCGATTACCTGGAGCCCGAGAATATGAATAATTTTCCCGCAAGTTTTTTAAATATGAGTTATTGCACTAGTATCAACTCGAGTGGCAAGTGTAGTAGTGGGAACAGTTCAATTTATATCGGGGGGGCGTGCTAGGGTTTGCTTCTAGCAATAATCCATGCTACATTTCCCGCATGAAAACGAAGACGCATCCCGAGTATTTCCCCGAGGCGAAGGTCACCTGCGTATGTGGGCGCTCGTTTGTCGTGGGCTCAACACAGAAGGATTTGCACGTCGAAATCTGCTCGGCCTGCCACCCGTTCTACACCGGCAACGACAAGCTCTTGGATACCGCTGGCCGCGTTGAGAAGTTTAAACAGCGCACCGCCTTCGCCAAGGCTACGTCGGTCAAGCGCGCCGCCGCTAAAGTCACTAAAGAGAAGAATGCAACTACGAAAGCCGAGGAGGGCAAGTAGATGGACCTGAAGTCATACAAAGAGAATCCAAAGACGGCGTACTTTGCGGCCGAGCTTGAGCGACTCCTCGCCGAGGAGGTCGAGATCCGTGAGTTAACCGAGGGCGACTTGGGCGATTTGGCGCGCGAGGATCTCGCGCGCATCGAGGCGCAAAAAGAGGCACTGCTTGCTGAAATCAATCGTATTCTCGATCGGGATAAGGCCGAGGAGGAAGAATTTGTTAATGAGGTCGTGCTCGAGGTGCGTGCGGGCGCTGGTGGCCAGGAGGCGGCGCTCTTTGCCGAAGAGCTGGCACAGATGTATCGCGCCTATGCCGAAGAGCGCGGTTGGAGTGTGCGCGTTCTCTATGAAAGCAAGACTGACCTCGGCGGCTACAAAGAAGCGGCCTTTGAACTGCGTGGCAAGGGCGCATACGAGAAATTGCGTTTTGAGACCGGTGTGCATCGCGTGCAGAGGGTTCCCGCGACCGAAAAGAGCGGTCGTATCCACACCTCGACCGCCTCGGTTGCTATTTTGCCTATCCGCAAAAAGCGCAGTACCGAAATTAATCCGGCCGATCTTCAGGTAGAATTTTCACGTGCCGGCGGCGCCGGCGGGCAGAACGTCAACAAGGTTGAGACGGCGGTGCGTATCGTCCACTTGCCCACCGGGCTCGAGGCGCGCTCCCAAGTCGAGCGTAGTCAGCACGCCAACCGCGAGCGCGCGATGGCGGTGCTCTCGGCCAAGCTCGAGGCGCTCCACGACGAAGAGGATGCCAAAAAGCATGCCGACCTGCGCAAGGGGCAAATAGGCACCGCCGACCGCTCCGAGAAAATCCGCACTTACAATTTGCTTCAGGACCGTGTGACTGACCACCGCGTTAAAGAGAGTTGGCACAATATCCCGGCCATTTTCGCCGGTCGGCTCGACCCTATCTTTGATGCGCTTGCCGCCGCAGGCGGGGGAGAGGCTACCGCTTCAGTAGAAGAAGAATAATCAGGGGTTGGCATAGCATCCCTGGGAGTTCCAACTTCCTGGGTCAGTGCTTACTCCACTGCTTCCAGCACACCAGTATATTTGCTGCCCGGGAAGCCATGTCAGTATGGAATATTTCTGCGCGCCGACGTTGGTTCCCAGATAAAAGAACGAGCTGATGCCGTCCAAGGGTGTACCGCTTTCCTGGCTCATGATGTTGTTACAAATCTGTAGCGCTTGCGCCGCGTAACTCCCGTTTCCTGAAGGGATCGCAGAGGCGCATGTGTTAGTAGAGCCTAGGTCCACCCACCTTCCTGTTTGCAAATTTCCGTATGAACCATAATCGTTCATGTTCTCTTCCAAAAGCACTCTCATTTGGTGAACCTCTTCTTTGATGGATGCGTCGTTCGCCTTCTTCCTTGCGGCGCTAAGCGATACTAAAACGATAGATGTAAAGGACCCCATTTGTTAGACACCGAGTCGGAGTGTTTGTAAGTGCGTTTTTTCGAATTGTGCAGGCGGCATCTTGAGAGCGGAGTGTATGCGCTCAGTATTGTAGTAGTGGATAGAGCGGTA
>CAIUOD010000012.1 GCA_903900775.1 Candidatus Adlerbacteria bacterium
GGTGGCAGAGATCTACCGCTCTATCCACTACTACAATACTGAGCGCATACACTCCGCTCTCAAGATGCCGCCTGCACAATTCGAAAAAACGCACTTACAAACACTCCGACTCGGTGTCTAACAAATGGGGTCCTTTACACACTGGGGCTTCTATCCCTGGTATTGGGCGAGCGCTTGGAGTATCCTGCTCTGGCTCATTCTCGCGCCGATCATTATCATGGCTACGCACACCGTGGCCAGTTTCATCCGCCGGCAGAATGAACGCTCTAAAAGAGTGTAGGTCGAATGTTACCGCCGGCCGATTCCGCAACGCCGCCAGATTTCTCGCGAAATCTGGCGGTTTCGTCTTTATAAAAAACTTTGACGTCACGCCTGTGCGCCTGTATTGTTTAAACGCATGGCCCGACATGCGGCAGGGGAGAAAGAGGCGCGAAAAAGAAAATTGACAAACGGAGTGTGGTATAGTGGTATTACGTACGCTTCGGGTGCGTAAAACCCGAGTCCGATTCTCGGCACTCCGACTGAGTTTTTAGTGCATAATAACCGAGTCCGACCTGCCTGCCGGCGGGCAGGTTCTCGGCACTCCGACACGTTAGAGAATTTTTAAAGCCATGAACGACAAAGAGCTCGAAGAGACGATTCATTTTATTTACGAGATAGGCAATCTGCGCAAGACCCCTCGCTCGGGTTTTTGGCTATTAGGGACGGGCGAGCAAACGGTTGCCGAACATCTCTATCGCACCGCGATGATTGTCTACGCGCTCGCGCACTTCACCCCCAAGGCGAACAAAGAGCGCTGTATCTTCATCGCGCTTTCGCACGACATTGCCGAGGGGCGCACCTCCGACCTCAACTATGTGCATCAGCGCTATGGCCGCCTGGCCGAGATGACCGCGTTTGAGGATTTGGCGCAGACGCTGCCCTTCGGCCCCGAGCTACGCGACGCGTTTCTCGAGGAGCAAAAACGCGAGACGCTCGAAGCCAAGCTGGTGAAGGACGCCGACATCCTCGAGTGGATGGCATCGCTCCGCGACGAAGAATTTAAGGGCAACAGCAAAGCTAAAGAGTGGATCATCATCGCGCAGAAGCGCCTCAAGACGCCGATTGGCAAAAAGTTTGGCAAACGGCTCATGGCGACCAACCCCGACGCGTGGTGGTTTAACAAATCTGACAAGTGGTTTGTCGGGCGGAATGAGAAAGATCGCTCGATGGTTAAGAAAGTAAAAAAGGGGAGACGTGCGCGCGGCAAATAGTTGGGCTATAGTGTCCGCATAGGGCCCATAGTAAAGTGGTATTACGCGTCATTCGCATTGACGAGGCGGGAGTCCGATTCTCCCTGGGTCCACTCTGGTAGACAAAGGTGACAGAATTAGCTCTTTCGCCTTGAAAACACTTGATACTTCAGGAGTTCCAAATATCTGGCCGTTAAAGACGATACCGGAGGGGAATTGGAACCACTGGAGCTTCGTTTGTGTTGTAATTCCTGACTTTTTCCATACCGTGCTCGGTCGCTCCAGATACTCTGATGCAAAAGCCACGGCGTCCTCTGGAGACCCCACATCGCTTGTCTGCGTGATGAGGGTTGTCCGTATTTCTGCCTCCGTCTTTTCTATGCGTGCCAGCTCTCGTTGAAGCACGGCATCACTCAGGACGCCTTTTATATTCTTGTGCACGAGTGCGGTCTGCTCCTCGGCCAGTTCTTTGAGACGGACTTCTAGTGCGTGAATCTCTTTCTGTTCATCCACGGTAGCGTCGTGGAATTTCTCGCGCACTAAGCGCTTGAGCTTCGCGATGTCAGAGCTCTCAAAACGATAGGTATCCATCTTAAACGCAAATTGTCGTTGAAGCTCGTCGCGGTCGTAATTCCCCTTTGCGCCATTGAATCGGTAGGAAGGATATTTCCCTCGGGCAAAACTACCAGTCAGTTTCAATCCGTCTGGATTGAATACAAAGCGTCTCAGCGGGAACTCGGGATTATCCGTCTTGTATTGCGATACTTTGTGCCCCTTATTCTTAAGAACTCGCTGGGCTTGTGCGAACAGATCGTCACCTACTATAGGTTCGAATGTACCCTTATGATGTTCTCCAAACTTTTCAATCCAACCCGTATACAGTTCGTTTCGGAGCATCTTGTAGAAATAGCTTTTTGCGACAGGTTCGCCATTCTTTTTTAGCAGTCCTTCTTTGCGCATCATCCGCCAAACCTCATCGGTTGGATAGGTCGCAGCCGCGACCAATTCAAACGCTCGCTTAACAAGCGGGGACATCTCGCTCGGCGCAATTGTGGCCTTGTCTCCAACTCGCACGTTGGCATAGCCAACAGGGGCGGCCCAGACGTAACGTCCAGAGCGTACTGCTTCGAGCATGCCGTTCGAACACCGCTCAGCGCGGACATCGTTATCGAACTGTGCAATGTTTGCCATCGTGTTTTCCATAAAGCGTCCTGCGGGATTATTTTCAAAGAATTCGGTAGTGGATTTTATTTCTACACCGTACCGCTTCAGCAAAATGCGGAGTTGGCTGTAATCGTCGGTATTGCGCGAGAGACGGTCAATTTTATACACAATCACTGCAGAGATTGCGCTTTTCTTTTGGGCACAAAAACCGAGCATCTTTTGGAGTTGTGTGCGGTCTGCGGTTTTAGCACTTTCGCCGCGCTCGATGAATACCCCGTCCTCGGGTATCACAAAGCCCGCTTTGTTTGCATACTCTCGGCAGGCTTTCTCTTGAGTTATTAGAGAGTTGCCCTCGTCAGCTTGCTCCATCGTGGAGACGCGCACGTAGATAACAGCTCGCTTGTTATTTTGCTGTATGTTTGGTTTGTGCATTCCTTTTTTGCTCAAAATAGGCTTCTACAAGAACTTTTGCGAGATAAGCCAGAGCCTCATCCTCTGAGCTGAGTATACCCCTGCTCTCAGGGGTCGCAGTTCCCGTGCCTCGTAGTTTTTGTACTCCAGACAGCATAGGAACTAGACGGCCTTGTTTCCGCCTCGCTGCGGGTCTTCTAGGGCCTGTTTTCTGCTCTCCACAGGGCAGGAGAGAGCGACAAGGTGTTTGAGAATCGCCCGCTTGTCCCTTCGTTGGTAGTCCTCTCGGTCGACCAGCCGATTGAACCAACGATGAATCATGCCAACGCTGAAGCGCTGCTCTCTTATGGCGGCCCCAAAATTAAGAAGGCTACTATGAAATGGGCGTTTCCGCTGGAAACTATTAAATCTATGTTCAATGCTCCTCATGTGAGAAGCCCGCTCCTTCTTGGACAGGTTCTCTACGCCTGGTGGGGCGACCTGTCCAGAAAGCAACGGGCTTCTGGTGGCGTAGAGATTGTGCCTCTTGTTCAAAAGGAAAAGGCTGCTAGCATCATCTCGCTATAACCAGCCGACTCGGTAACCTATTCGGTTTTTAAAATGAAATCACGACTTCGTCTAATCCCAATTTACGATGGCCAACATCGGATATAATTTTTTTGATATTACCGTGGGCTAAATTTTCATTGAATTCACTCTGAATGAGAAAATATATTTCTGGCACCTTTTTACCTTGTAGCCGATAACGAAATATAGAGAAGTCGCGTTGCATTTTCCCCCATGTCTTGCGGCGCCTTGTCTTACGAGATGTATCAGATGGAGAAAATTCTATAGGATTTATATTTCCACCTTCGCACATTAATTCCTCGAACCAATACCTTGGGATATCGTATCGCTCAACAATCTTCTCCAAAGCTTTTGAAGTATCAAGACTCAGGATAAGAATATCCGGTCTATCGAGTGTTGGTGCCGCTATATTTTTTTCGAGCTTACGACTAAGAAGGATTTGCCAGAGAAGTTCAGATGGCAAACGCACACCGGACACCGAAGCCAATTGATAATCTAAAGATTCCCCCACCAGAGGCATTGTGTGCATCATACACGACTCGCCGACAGTGTGGTATAGTACGAAAGACAACTGAATAAAGGGCCTAACCCGTAGCTTTCTGCGGCAAGGTCGAAAACCGGTAAGAGGTGGAAAACCCATCTTGTAGGGCTACTCTTACCGGTCTCCGCGGGAAACTGCGGATGGACGGCGGAAGCCGTCACCTACGAGGTGGGCTTTGCGGTTTTATGCCAAGCTGCCCCGTATTTAGCAGCTAGTAGAAACTAAGATGAAAAAGTATTTAGCGCTCGGGGCGGTACTCGCAGTTTTGATACCTAGCGTAGCGTTTGCACAAACAACGGGCCTGACCTCGACACAAGTAAATGCCATCATTGGACTTCTTCAAGCATTTGGTGCGGACCAGAGCATTATAAATAATGTTGAGATTGACCTAGGGTATAGTGGGGGGACTAATACTACTATCGAAGGTACAAATACATCAGCTCAGAACAATCAGACTCAAATATTGAGTCAGTTAAATGAATGGCAGCAGCAAGAGCAGATTGACCAATCACACCTTACAGTATGGCAAAATGAACTTGCCACCCAGGACACGCAATGGAATTCTTTGTGCGCTGACTTAGGGAATAATTCTCAACCCGTTGCTCAAGTGAACAATGGCGGCGGAATGAACCAGGGAGCACTGGGAGGTGCTACCACCGATTATGTCTCCGGCGCAACGGCTGGGGAAGCCTCTCAACTTGCCCTTCAACAAGCTCAAAATACTCAACAACAGACGGCAGTAAATATCGCCCTTAATACTCAAGCCCTGCAGTGCAGCGGTGTAGCCCAAGGAATGACTACTGATGGGCAATACATATCTTCCATACAAAACAAAATCACTCAAGACCAAAACGAAATAGACTACTTAGAAACTCTCGAAAACCAATAGCCATGATTATTCTCAATCTAAGTACTTTGGGCGAGTTGTTATTGATTGTGGCGTTATGTCTGGCTTTCGGCCCAGCTGTATCAGAGCTCCTAGGAAAACTCGGAGCAAAAGTAATAATAGATTGGATGTTCGGCGGAGAGAATCCAACACCAGCTCAAAGAAAGAATTTCAAAGCAGTGGCAATTGTCTTAGCTTTGGTCGGGCTATTCTGCTGGCTTATAGGAGACAGCAAGACCAATTACAACGGCCTGTTCATTCTCCTCGGATATATACTTTTCTTTCTGGCCTACATACGCTATCACCGTTCGAATGGCCATGCCGAACTAAAAAAACAAGAACCGGGGGGTAGTAAACAGACGGAGAATAAATAGCATGGACACTTTAATCGTAATAGGAATAATCATAGCCGTAATACTTTACGGTATTTTAAAAGAGACAATAAACAACGGCGACGAAGCATATAATCGGGCGATCAGGGAGAGAAATGAAGCCTTGATAAGAAAGCAAGAAAATGAAGGGTATTACGATGAAAGCAGATTTGTAGAAGCGGCGAAAGAGAAGGAGACATTCCTATAACCTGCTCATGGAGCTCAACCAAGTTAGAGCGCTTTCCCAACGATTATAAATCGCTGTTACTAGCGAGAACTCCGCATCTGTATTCTGACTGTTTTTAGCAGATATTCCCTGTTATTTCCCTGTTAGCAGGGGACGGGGTTGGCGCTCCCCATAGCTGTTATCGTGCTGTTAGCAGCTATCCTGTTACCAGGAAAGGAACTGATTTGTTTCCGCGCTGTTTTCCCACTGTTCTCAGCAGGCGCTCCATGCAGAGTTCTAATTCATTCTGGTAGTCATACACGCGCAAAAGAACCCCACGGTATAGGGCTTTCTTTTTCACCTTTTAATATCTCTACGAGGCGATTACACTCTAAAGCAAAGGAGTTCCAGAATATAGAACCGCAGTCCACCGAGTCATAGTCAGAGGCCACAAGTTCCTCAAAAAGCCTTGTGACGCTTAGCTCGTCGCCAGTTCGATAAGCATCTTTTTTATCGTAGGGTAATCTCGCTTCGAAAAGGAAATAAAACAGTCGGTGTTTTTCTCGGACGTCTACACTTTTCCAAACATCATAAGGACTTTTGAACAATCCCATAACTTTGCCCAGGGCAGTTCGATAAGGCACATCTAGGTCAGCTTTACTAAGCGGCATTTCGAGCCCATCCAGTTCGTTGGTGGCTTCTTCGATCTGCGATTCGTAAGCTCTTCGGACGGCTTCAGATTGTGCCTGGTGGGCGAGATCAGCCAATCCAGCTACTTTCTCCTTTAAGACCTTCCTGCGCTGTTCTAGGCGCACTTCTTGCTCTGCTAGGGCTTTTATTTCCTGTCTCCATACCCGCTCAAAGGCCAACTGAATGACCGGCTCGACTTTTATCTTAAGACGGTTGCGTCTTACGAGAGTTTCGAAATTATCTTCCACGTCTTTTTTGCGAAGGGTCTTATGGCGCAAAGGGCACCCCTTGCTGTTTTGGCAGTAGTAGTGTGCGTAGGTATGCTTTTTATGCCACGCTCCAGTAAGCGGCTTGTTGCACCCTGGGCAGAGAAGCAGGCCACGCAAGGGGAAGTCATCAGAAATATCCAGACGTTCCCGTGTGCCGGCAACAGCTTTCTTCATGCGGCCTTGTATGCGCTCAAAAGTCTCGCAGGAAATAAGAGCCTGATGATGCCCTCTGCGTCTGCTAACTTCCCATGGCAAATACTCAATGTCGCCACAGTAGAATGGGTCTTGCAACATCTCTTTCACTCGGTTTAGTGCTCGTTCGGGCGAACAGCTTTTACCCCAAAAGCTACGCTCAACAAAATATTTAGCCACATCAATCTGCCGTAGAAACTTCCCAGAGGCGAAACCCTCAAGAGCGATGCGGATAACCTCAGCGTCTTTGTTGGGGGTGGCTAGTTTGCCATGAACGGAATCTGACACCATGTCATAGCCTCTTTTGCTAGAAAAAGCCCAATAGCCACGCTCTAGACGAGCTTTTGTTTTTTGAATAACTTGGCGGCGATTTTGCTTGCGCTCGAGCTGAGCCTGTCCGGCAAAAATTAACTCGGCAAACTCTCCCTCTGGGCTATCATCGAAATTATGATTAAGACAACGCAGAATAACATCGCGCCCCCTGAAGGCATCCTTCAACTTGAAGTGAAAAATAAAATCGCGAGCGAAGCGCTTTAGATCATCAAAAACCACCACAAATTTTTTTTGAGGATGGGCATCAATATATGCCAGTAGCTCTCGCATAGCCGGTCGATTCATAAAATCGCCGGCTCCAGTAAAACTGTCCCGAAAGGTAAACAGATAGGGGACGCCGATAGATTGTAAATCCTTTACACAGCGCCCGTCTTGGCTCTGTAGACCAGAACCCTCAGTTTCCTGCTTTTTACTCGACACACGGGCGTACACAAGTCCCACTCGCCCCTCAAAAGGATTTACTATATCTGCCCGCTGGTATTTAACGCTTTGACTGTTTTGCATAATTTTTAAGCTCTGCTCGTATCACGCTCCTACAGAATGACTCGATGTATTCTAAACGTTGAATGATTTGTTCGGCCGTGCTCTCGTGATCATTCAACAGTTTTCTGTATTCAACAACCGTGAGTACGCTCTCTCTGGTAGAGAGTATATCAGCGCCCTTCCCGTTAAGTTTTTGGGCACAAGCCATCTATCCAGAATGGCAGAAGGCACGTTGACAGTTGTTGAGGTTGATTAACCCCTTAAATACGTAGGGTTTATTCGAACCTTTTTGGTAGTAAACTCGAGAAAATCAGACACCCCAGTCTCAAGAGTCACGGTTTTGTTAACGGCGAGCGCCGCGTCGTAGCACGCATGTTGGGAGATCGTTTCTTCCTCCCATCCGCCGCCGAACCAGTCTTCAAGTATTTCATCGACATTCCAGTACCGGCTAGGTTCTTTGCTCAAGGTTTTAAGTAACCGGGTAGGATTATTCTCCGACCCTGTCGTTTTTGATAATTGGACACCAACCTCATCAAATCTAAGCATTCCGGTCTCCGGGTCGAAACTTTTATAAAACCCCGGCCCAAGCGCTTTCTCAAACTTTTCTAGCGGGAAAAAAGTCAATCCTTTGACATATACTTCGCCACCCTCTCGGTCAATTCTAGGGGGTACTCTTCCCAATACCGCAATACCAGTAGAGATAGGGTTCTCGTCGCGGGTAGTCCTATAGGCTAGCGAGAGCGCCGTGATTGCTTCCTCGATCTCTTCCACCGCGAGTCTCGATCTAATTGATAACTCTCTCAATGACATAGAACCTTGCAAAAAGTTGCGTTGCTTAAAGGCTTCAAAGACGAGCCGAAGATTTTTGCGTTGTTGGTCAGGAAGGGCCACAAAGAAAGCCCTTAGCGGATCGTTCTGGCTTGCCATTTATTAACTATACAACGAGCTGTCCGTCTGTCAGGGGCGTGATATATTAGGGCGGTACAACTGAATATACCTGGCCTAAACTAGCGGCTCTAGCCCTAGCATGGCCTTAAATCGACGTGAATATAAACCCCGTTATCAGGGCGTTCACGTCGTTGCATGGGGAAACTCATGCAGAGGCCGCAAGGCCTTCCTGGTAGCGGGCTTTGTGTTTTAAAAATACACAAGGCCACTGCCAAATTAGTGGCCTAATTTTTGTATATGAAAAACGGAAAATATATTGTGTCGACGGCCCTTATCGCCTTCGTCCTCGCACCATCAGTAGCATTCGCCTCGTGGTGGAATCCGCTCTCATGGTCATGGACATCATTTTTGAGCGGCAAGAGTCCGGCAGTACAGCAGGTGCCACCCCCATCTCAGACTCCTCCAACCTCAACAAATCTCAACACTCCATCCGCAGGAGTAGTTGCCCCTACAGCTACGCCCATTTCTGTAAAAAATACAACGGAGAAACTTGCTCCTCTTTCTAACGCCAAGATCATTGCAAAAGTTAAGCCGGCGATTGTATATATCGACGTGGAAGATGGCGACGCGAGTGGGATGATACTGCAATCCGCCGCGACCTACAGCTACATTCTCACTAACGCTCACGTAGTTGTCGGAGTATCGAGTGCCACGATTACCCTCCAAAGTGGGAAATCAATCAGCGCCACTGTTGTAGGCAGGGACGAAAACACTGACCTCGCCATACTTAAAATCTCCGCTGGCAATCTGCCAACAGTAGTTCTGGGCAACTCAGATACTTTGGCGCAAGGAGATAAGGTCTTTGCGCTCGGCTACCCGTTCGGCATCGGTGGGGATGCTGTCTTTACTGACGGCATTGTATCGAAGACAAAAGCCAGCACGAGTGCAGGGCAAACATACATCCAAAACACTGCTGAAATACACCCCGGCAACAGCGGTGGTGCGCTTATCGACCAATATGGACAGGTAGTGGGGGTAACAAGCGCCAGCTACAGCGATCAAAAAGTTCAAGGTGTCACGCTAGGGGAAACTATTAAGTTGGCTATACCAATAAACACAGCCAAGGCACTCATTCCTCAACTTGAGAGTGGCCTAAGTGTTGTTGTCCCAGTCGCCACACCTGCACCCACGCAAGCCGCTGCTCCATCCACACCAGCTCCCACAGAAGCACAGTGCCAACAGGCGGGACAAGACGCATACGATCAGCACATGGCGTCTGTCGTAGGCATCAGTACTGACGACCCAACCGTTCAATCCTTATTGGCCGACATTCAATCGAACGAGGATCGTATCAAATCACAGCATGACAGTTCCGTGGCTCAAATACACGCATCAAATGACCCGCTCATAGCAGCGGCAAAGGATAGCGATGCGAAGCTACAGGCATCGTTTCAAACCTCTGCAGCACTAAGTGGAAGACCTGCCTCGGCGGTACAACAGGTACCCCCGTCTCCCGTAATCGCTCAAATCCAAGCTCAAGAGCAGACACTTATTGCTCAAGCCGACGCGAACTATCGGTCCGCCTATAGCCAATGGGAGGCGCAGAAACAAAAAGTCCTTACGGATGTTGAAAACAAAAAGACCGCTGCCGAGTCGGCCGCAAATGCCGCGAAGAAAGGAGCATATGCGGGCTGCATGGCCCAATAATCTTTTATGAAAAACTTTCAGAGAAAAGTCGAGTCGGCTACTAAATATGCCGCTATTTGCTTGTACATCTTTGGCGTCCCGATATTTCTATATTTATTCGCAAAATGGGACCCCTTCGTTGGCTTCGATGAGGCTGGTGATCCAATACTTTTGGGTGCCTGGCCAATAATTCTTGTCTACTGGATATTGATATTTCTGGTATACAAATACAACGATGAACGGAAACGCTATAAAGAAAGCTTAGAAAAGCTACTGTTGCTTGATTGTCCTATTTCCGCAGAGGAAAGGAGTGCAATATACCGACGCGTACTCGAGGTTCCAAGATGGGAAATCGGCGATGACGGGAGAAGAAAAACATCCATCTAATTATCTTATATGGAGCGGCAACAAATAATAATGAACATGAACGTCCTATTGATTTTACTCGTGGTCGTCGCAGCAACTGTTGTGATGATGCGTATACGTGCGGGACTGAAGCGCCAACGTCATGTATTCAATATTCTCCACGCCAAACATTCCTACCCGCACCTTTACGACGAAGATAAAAATGGGGTTGATATAGTGGCCATAGACATCCTTCACCGCGACGGTGTTGCGGACGCGAAGGGGAGATGGGATTCTCTTACAGAGTTTCAAAAATATAGCCTGCGCGCATTGGCCATGGCAGAACTGGAGATCCAGCCTCTGGATCATCGGTATTCGTGGTCCTACAACGAGCATCCCCTCGCAGTACCTGCGGGGATTGAAACGGACGAAGAGCTTTTTGGCCGGGAACACAAAATTGATCCCGAGTTTAAGTATACAAAGAGAGCCTGTATTTATTGGGCAAACGAAAAGTCATGGAATATCAGACGTTTTCTGCCCTAATGAACATGGAAGACACATTCATCATCTTGGGTAAGGAGTTAAAGCGGGAGTATTTTCCGCACATTGCAGCCATGTTTGACACCAACAAAGAAAACACCGAGCGGCAGCTCCAGTCCATTGCCGACGCTTGGCACAATGGCAGTATCGTGGGCGCAGCGCAGGCCCTAGAGAGCGACTTGGGGCATGATTGAACTACCCTCCAACTCCGCAGATTTGACCCTCAAATGTCAGTATTTGTCAGTATTCCAAATATTATCGCACTCAAATCTCATGTTTTCTCAAGTTTATGATGCGAGTGAAGGTGGCCGTGTTGCTCACCCCAGCTCTTGGTTTCCTGGGAATCCTACGGGTTAGTGGCTTCGCTGCCACCTGACCTCTGGTTTTTTTCAGACCTTTTCGTACCTTTTCTGCCCTTTTCATATCTTTTTTCCCACCTTTTCTACCAATTTCATACTTTTCCACCTTTTTTACTTTACATCTGTAAACATCGTGTCTCCCACCATGCAAAATTTCGCCCGTTTTAAACGGCTCTGTGCGAGGGACTCTCTCCCAGATGGCACAATCCTCGACCTCACCCCTCAACTACGCTCCTGGGGCAATTTAAAACGGCGATTCAGGGTCTTTTATGTCAGCAGTGGAGAACTAATCGGTAGCTACACGCCTTGTACTAAAACAGAATTGACTTTATTTCTCCCATCTTGTAATACTGCCATAGTTCTTTGATGGTTCGCTGTGGCAGAAAGGGGCTTTGAGGCCGTTTTCTGCTGTGGCGAACCCGAGAGACCCCCTTTTGGGCGCCCTAGCGGGCGAACAAGTTCCTCACTGTCGGGGAATAGGGTCTCGCCACAATGAGAAAGGAAGAGGCAATGCCTCGACGTGTTACCCGAGCACAAGACTTGGAGAAACGATACCGGTACTACCTGAACAAGTACGGGATTCCGTACGATCTGGTAGGACGCCGTGTTGTCATCTTTTGGAACGCGTACTCACCTGGACACGGAACTTCGTTCGTAAGGATGCGAACTGAAGTGGCAATAAGCTCCACCACTTACACAGATGAGGGGGCCATCTACCTGCAGTTCGCTGACCCGCGTTGCGACATAACGCTGGCCTACCTTGGACGAGGTGTATGGACCGGCTATCGATACATCGCTCCAGAGGTGAAGCGTCAGTACGCCAACCTTTCTGATGAGGAAGAGCGCAGGTGCTGCCGTCCTGAAGTCGACATCCGCTTCTGAACCGCGCCAAGCTCCGCGTTCCTGAGCCAATCGCCTTGCTGCACAGAGAGACACCTATGTCTTTTCCTGCCAGCAAGGCGATTTTTATTTTTGAAATATCTAATATACGTCAAGAGCCGAACTCTTATTGCGTTGAGAGATCTTGAGAGTAGAATATATGCTGATGCAGAAGGAGCTTCTAAACTCAGCTTATATAGACAATACTAACCTCTACAAGGGATTAGAAACTGAGGGCTTCCGTGTGGACTATGTCAAGTTAAGGACTTATTTAACTGAACGGTATGCTGTTAAAACTGCCTACATTTTTATTGGATTTCTACCAAATAAGGCTGACTTATACCGACGACTTCAAGAGCAAGGGTTTACTCTCATTTTCAAACCGACTGTCCCAAACAGTACTGGCACTAAAGGAAATTGTGATGGAGAACTTATATTGCAAGCCACTGTAGATTTTTATGAAAAGAAATACACAAAAGCCGTCATAGTAACGAGTGATGGTGATTTTGCATGCTTAGTCAATTTTCTTATAGAAAAAGATGCCTTGGATTCAGTTCAAAGTCCTACCTATAAAAAATGCTCAACCCTCCTTACCAGAAGTAAGGCTCGGATAGTGTTTTTACCAGAAGTCGCAAATTCAGTGAGTAGGCCGCTGACTCAACAAGAGTTAGAAGTCATAAAGATCAAAATTGAGGAGAAAGAAAAAGCAAAAAATCCCAACTAGCTAAAAATGAAAACCCCCCACAGAGGACGGAACCTCTGCAGGGGAGCCTTCGTGGTGATGGCCCTACTATACATGAGTCAAGTGAAGATATCAAGAAGCTGTGCACAACCATATATTGGGCTTTAAATAAGGCTTTTATTATTACTAATTTTGTTCTTGTATGTACTTCCACATGCACCTTAGCATGCCGATGCACAATATCGACGTTGTCACAGCCTTCGGGCTCGTCCGCAGTCGCTGATCGCCACAAGGTTCACCCATATAGCCTCAAATGGGACGCCCTCACACAATTTGGTGTGAGGGTTTTGCTATTTTATATCTTCACATTCGCGGCGACGGCTTGGGCCGAGAGATCGATACTCGTGCTCGCGGCCGCTGCGAGATTTTTGCGCGCCTCAACTAAAATTGGCACCAGCGAGACTTGCCGCGCCACCGAGCCTTGGGAGGAAGCGTCTTGAAGCAACTGCACTTCAGCTTTAAGCATCCCCTGGAGTGAGATAGCCAGCGCGGTGGCGCTCTGATAATCCTTCTGGCTTTCTAATTTTTTACCGAGCGCGGTGGCCTCGGCGACATGCGCATTAAAATTTTGGGTGAGTTGCGATTGTGCCGCCACGCTCAACTTGTTTTCTCGAGCTAACGCTTGGGCTTCGTCGAGCCGCGCCTCGGCTAACTCCACATCTACATGCGCTTTGGCCGCGTCGCCCCGCGCGAGGTAGCCTTCTGCGCGCTCGTTGACGCCGATTTTAAAAGGATAAAGCGCGTCGCCCGGGAGCGCCTTGTTTGCCTCCATCGAAACGCCGCCGCCGAGTACGGCGGCCATGACCAGCGCTATTATCACGAGCGGCATACCATGATTATACAATATTTGTTATACTGGGCGCGTTCATGCAAAGCGGCATACACATAGCGCTCGCGGCCGAGCGGTTGGGGAGTGTTTTTGGTTTCCCCATCACCAACACGCTTATCGCGGCGTGGGCGGTCATGGCGGTGCTCATCATCACAGCGCTCGCCGTGGGGCGCAATCCCAAGCTCATCCCCGGCAAGGTGCAGAACTTCTTCGAGCTCATTTTTGACTTCGCGCTCGATTATATGGAGCAAGTGCTCGGGAGCCGCAAGCGCGCAGAGCAATTCTTTCCACTGATTGCGACCATTTTTCTCTTTATCGCACTCTCCAACCTCTTTGATTTTTTGCCGTTCTTTGGCAGTTTGATATTTAACAACGGTACCGAGTGGGTGCCGGTCTTCCGCCCCGTCAATACCGACCTCAACGTGACCCTCGCGCTTGCCATTATCGCCGTTTTCTCGATCGAGATCAGCGGTATCGTGATTGTCGGTGCTTGGCGCTATGCGGGCAAGTTTTTCAACTTTTCTTCGCCGCTCAACTTCGTGGTGGGCCTGCTCGAGTTCGTTTCTGAACTCTCGCGTTTCGTCTCGTTCTCCTTCCGTCTCTTTGGAAACATTTTCGCCGGTGAGGTGTTGCTCGCGGTGGCGGGATTTTTCGTGCCGTACCTCCTGCCCGTGCCGCTCATGGCGTTCGAGACCTTCGTCGGCGTGGTGCAAGCGGCAGTCTTCGCGATGCTGACGCTCTTCTTTATTAAATTGGCGATTGCACTGCCACATGGTAGTATGGAAGCATCACATTCGTGAGCAATATTAATAGTTAATTGCAGGTTAGCATCATCGTATGGAACTAGAATCAGCACGTGTTCTCGCTATGGCTTTGGCGGCTGGTCTCGGCGTTATTGGCCCGGGTATTGGTATCGGGCTCATCGGCGGCCGCGCCATGGACGCTATCGGCCGCAATCCGGAGGCATCCGACAAAATCGTCTCTAACATGATTTTGGCCATTGTGTTCTCCGAAGCACTCGGCATTCTCGCGCTCGTCGTTTCTTTCATTATCCGTTTCGTTTAAAGTCTCTTTTGGTCTGGCATGAGTCAACTTCTCGCGGCATTCGGCATCAATTGGTGGCTGCTCGTCGCCAACCTCATCAACTTCGGCGTCCTCCTATGGGTGTTGTGGTATTTCCTCTATGGGCCGCTCACGCGCATGCTCGATGAGCGGCGCAAGCGGGTGAGCCAGGGAGTGCTCGATGCCGAGGAGGCCGAGAGGCATCTGCGCGAAGTAGAGGAATCGCGCGTCGGGCTCTTGGCCGAGGCAGGTAAAGAGGCGGATGCCGTCGTGGCTGATGCGCGCGCCGCAGCGCGCGCCAAAGAGCAGGAGATCCTCGCCGGGGGCAAAGCAGGCGCGGAGCGCCTGCTCGCCGAGGCCAAATCCGAAGCGGCTGAACTCAAAGTGCGCGCACTCGATGAAAGTAAGCAAGAGGTCGCCAAAATGGTCGTCTTGGGTATAGAGAAACTCGCGCTCGACAAAAAAACTTCTTAAGTATGACTATTGCCGAACAATACGCTCGTGCACTTCACTCGTTGGTTGAAAAAAATCCCACGGGCTCAAACGGCTATGTCAAAAATCTCGAACAGGCGCTCAAGCGCCGTGGCCACCAAAAGCTCTTGCCGCAGGTTTTTGCTTCGTATCAAACGCTCGAGCTCGCCGCACGCCGCGCCGCAGAGCATCGCCGCGTCAGCCCATCGGCGGAGCGCACCCGGGTTCTTCTGGAGCTCTATCGGAAACTCATTGCCAACAGCTAATTTAATCCCATGCAAAATTTCATCGAACAATTTAAAAAAGAGATAGAGCACTTCGAGCCGACCCCGCGCGCTAAAGACGCGGGCATCGTGAGCGTTGTCGGCGACGGCGTGGCGCAGATCGAGGGCCTCGAGGGCGCCGCGATGGGCGAGATGGTCCGCTTTGAGACGGCACATGGCAAAACGCTTGCGAAGGCCGTCGAAAAACCGACCGACGTATTCGGCGTTATTTTAAATCTTGAAGAGGAGTCCGCACGCGCCATCATTTTGGGCGATACCGAGGCGGTTTCTGAAGGTATGCCGGTCTCTCCCACGGGCGAAATACTTTCTATACCGGTAGGTGACGCGCTCTTGGGCCGTGTGGTCTCGCCGCTTGGGGAACCGATTGATGGGCTCGGCGCCATTGCGGCTACCAAACGCAATCCTATCGAGCGCCAAGCGTGGGGCGTGATGGATCGGCAGTCGGTCTCGGTGCCGCTCCATACCGGCCTTAAAGCTATTGACTCGATGATCCCGATTGGCCGCGGCCAGCGCGAGCTCATCATCGGCGACCGCTATACCGGCAAGACGACCGTGGCGGTGGACACCATTCTCAACCAAAAGAGCGAGCCGAAGGAGACGCGCCCCATTTGCATCTATGTCTCGATCGGGCAAAAGGAGAGCAAGACCGCGCGCCTCGTGGCCCAGCTTAAAGCGGCGGGCGCGATGGAGTATACGATTATCGTCGACGCTGGCGCTTCGGCACCGGCGGCACTGCAATATCTGGCACCGTTTGCCGGCGCGGCTATCGGCGAATTCTTTATGGATGGCGGCCGCGATGCGCTCATTATCTATGACGACCTCTCCAAACACGCGGTCGCATATCGCGAACTCTCTTTGCTCCTGCGCCGCCCGCCGGGTCGCGAGGCGTATCCGGGCGATGTCTTCTATCTCCACTCGCGTTTGCTCGAGCGCGCGGCAAAACTTAGCCCCGAGCGCGGTGGTGGCTCGCTCACGGCGCTCCCGATTATCGAGACACAAGAAGGCGATGTTTCGGGCTATATCCCGACCAACGTTATCTCCATCACCGACGGGCAGATCTTCCTCGAGACCGATCTCTTTAACAAAGGTGTGCGCCCCGCTATCAACGCCGGCATCTCGGTCTCACGTGTAGGCTCGACCGCTCAAACCAAAGCGATGAAGAAAGTCTCGGGCCGCATTAAACTCGAGTTGGCACAATTCCGCGAGCTCGAAGCCTTCATGCAATTCGCTCAAGACCTCGACCCGGAGACCAAAAAACGCATCGACTCGGGCCAGCGCATGATGGCGACTCTGCGGCAGAAGAACGGCCGACCGCTGCCGTTTGAAAAACAGGCAATCATTATCTATGCGGCGGTCAATGGCTACCTGGCGGATGTCGCGGTCGAACGCGTACCCGAATACGAAGAAAAACTCATCGCCTTCCTTGAGAGCAGTGCGCCCAAAGTGGCGAAGGACATCGCGAAGTCGCGAGACATCTCAAAGGAGACGGAGGGAGAACTCAAAGCAGCACTCGAAAAATTCCGCGAAACGCACCCAGACCTCTTCGCTTAATACCATCGTCATGGCAGGACTCAAAACGATAAAAACAAAGATTGTTGCGATGAAGAAATCGCAGACGGTCACCAAAGCGATGGAGGCGGTCTCTGCCGCTAAAATGCGCAAGAGCCAGCAGACGGCGCTCGGCGGCCGCGCGTATGCGCGCGCGGCCGCATCGGTTTTGGCGCGCGTCTCCGGCTCGCGTGAAATGCAGAACCACCCGCTCACGAGAAGCTCCGGCGAGGCTCCGCAAAAAGTCCTCTACATCGTGATAACCAGCGACAAAGGCTTGGCCGGCGCGCTCAACTCGGCCGTCTTGCGCAAGGTGCAGAGCGACATCGCCGAAGGGCAAAACAAATCATCGAATTTTGAGGCGCGCATCATCGCGGTCGGTCGCAAAGCGAACGACTTTTTTGCGGCGCGCGGATTCGCTGTTGAAACTTTTCATCCGAACACTAATCAAATTTCTTCGAGCACTATCGAGGAGATAGTCCACGAGGCCGCGCGCCGCTTTACCGAGGGCGAGGTGGATGCGGTAAAAATCGCGTATCAAAATTTTATATCTACCTTCGAGCAGAATCCGACCTTGCACACCATATTCCCGCTCTCGCTCGAAGACCTTGAGCGTGTGGTAGAAGGTATCCTACCCACCAAAGGCGCCTTCAGCATGCAACACACCCCGGCCGTGAGCGCCTCTTCACGCACGACGAGCTACACCATCGAGCCGTCCGAGTCTCAAGTGCTCGAGAATACGCTCCCGCTCCTGGCCTCTATTATGGTCTACCACGCGCTCCTCGAATCGCAGGCCTCCGAGCACTCGGCGCGCATGGTGGCGATGAAGTCGGCCTCCGATAAGGCCGAGGAGCGGCAAGGCGAGCTCACGCTCGAATTTAATAAAGCACGTCAGGCATCCATCACCCGCGAGGTCTCCGAGATCACAGGCGGTATGGAGGCGATGGCGGCATAAGCGTAAACGCGATATAACAACATAATCATTATGCAAACCACAGAAAATAAGGGCATCATCAAGCAGATTATCGGGCCGGTCGTCGATGTCTATTTTGAGGGCGAGCATCTGCCCGTAATCCACACGGCGCTCAAGACAAAAGTAGGAGAGAGAGACGTGACGCTCGAGGTTGCCCAGCACATCGGGCTCGGTCGCGTGCGCGCTATTGCTCTGCAAGACACCTCGGGGCTCAAGCGCGGCGACAGCGTCATGGACACCGGCGGGCCAGTCACCGTGCCGGTGGGCGAGAAGTCGCTCGGCCGGCTCTTAAATGTGGTCGGCGAGCCCATCGACGGCAAAGGCCCGCTCACCGATTCGCCTCGCCTGCCCATCCACCGCCAGCCGCCGCCATTTAGCGAACAATCCACGAGCGCCGAGGTTTTTGAAACCGGTATTAAATCGATTGACCTTTTGGCTCCCTTTATCCGCGGCGGGAAAGTCGGCCTCTTCGGCGGCGCCGGCGTGGGTAAGACGGTGCTCATACAAGAACTCATTCACAACGTTGCCCAAGAACACGGTGGTTACTCTGTCTTTGCCGGCGTCGGCGAGCGCGTGCGTGAAGGTAACGATCTCTATCACGAGATGACCGACAGCGGCGTTATCGAAAAAATGGCGCTCGTCTTCGGCCAGATGAACGAGGTGCCGGGTGCCCGCGCGCGCGTCGGGCTCTCGGGGCTCACCATTGCCGAATACTTCCGCGACCAAATGGGCAAAGACGTGCTCTTCTTTATGGACAACGTCTTCCGCTTCGTGCAGGCAGGCGCCGAAGTGTCGTCTCTCCTCGGCCGCGTGCCATCGGCCGTGGGCTATCAGCCGACCTTGGCTGAAGAGATGGGCCAGCTCCAGGAGCGCATCACCTCGACTAAAAACGGTTCGATCACCTCGGTGCAGGCCATTTATGTGCCGGCCGACGACCTGACCGACCCGGCACCAGCCACCACCTTTGCCCACCTCGACTCGACCGTCACCCTCACGCGATCGTTGGCCTCGCTTGGTATCTTCCCGGCCGTCGACCCGCTCGGCAGCAACTCGACCGCCTTGGAGCCCGAGATTGTCGGCGAAGAGCACTACCGCACCGCGCTTGAGACCAAGCAGGTGCTCCAGCGCTACAAAGAGCTCGAGGACATCATCGCTATTCTCGGTATTGAGGAACTTTCGGACGAAGATAAAAAATTGGTCTACCGCGCACGCAAAATACAGCGCTTCCTCTCACAGCCGGTGCACGTGGCCGAGGTCTTCTCGGGCATCCCAGGCGTCTATGTGCCGGTGGCCGAGACGATCCGTTCCTTCCGCGAAATTTTGGATGGCAAGCACGACGACAAACCCGAGAGCGCGTTCTATATGAAAGGGGGAATAGATACTGTAAAAAATGAAGCAAATTAATAAAAGAGGGTTAGACTTGGCCTAGCGGCCCGGAGCGCACTCTTTTATTAGTTTGCTGAATGACCTATGCACGTAGTAATCGCAAAAGTGAATGAGGTCTATTTCGACGGCGAGGCACTCTCGCTCACAGCGCCCGGCGCCGAGGGTGAGCTTACCGTGCTCCCGCATCACGAGTCGCTCATCACGACCCTCAAAGCCGGGACCATAACTGTCCGAACCCAAAACGGGTCGCAGACCTTCGAAATCACGGGTGGCGTGCTCGAAGTCCACCCCGACGGCGCGACGGTGTTGCTGTAAATTTGGTTTTTGTTTGAAGGGCGCTCCCGTGATATAAATGACACGGGCCTATATCTTCGGCTTCGCCTTGATATAAACCCTCGCTCGGGTCACTCGGCCTATACTTCGTATAGGCCCGTCGTTCAGCAAAAATGAAAATAAATTTTCATTTTATGTTCTTCACTAGGGCCTATAGTTCAGCGGTAGAACGCGTCCATGGCATGGACGAGGTCGGGGTCCGACTCCCCGTAGGTCCACAAAAATAATCTCCGCAGGAGATATATTTTTGTAGGATGCCGCAGTCCGCTGCGGCCCCACAAATAGTGTTATTTTTCAACATTCTAAAAATCAGTTAAGAAGAATTTCAGAACTCAGCGGCTCCAAAGTGTTGAACCATTACGAGAGTTTGACAACCATATAAATCTCTGCTTGAATCTCTCCTGGAGCTGGAATCTTCCAGCACATGAGGAGTTTCTGGCCATGGACGTTGATATCGCTGACGTTGATCAGGTGGAAAAGCCTGATATCGAAGTTCACTTCCCCCAGACGGCGGTGGACAACCCGACTGTTCCCCTGCGTTGGTCATTCTCGCCCAAAATGCACGGGCGCATGGCCCAATGCCTCGCGACCGGCGACGGCGGCTACGGGCTCCTAATTGTCGCCAAGCTCGAGGGCGACACCGATGGCATCCGGGAAGTCCGTTACGTGAAGAAACCGGAGCAAGTGTTTTCCTTCGTCACTTTCCCCTGTGCGGGAAAATGGAGCGTCGGTCTCTTCCTTTTCGAACGCTATTGGGAGGGTCATCGGAAGGACTGGGAAACCCCAGGGGATATCTTGCGGCAAGACCTCGTCGAAAGGTATCTCGGGTGCGATCCGGATAGGACATTCAAGACCTTGTTGCCGAGCCTGTTCTCCATCAAGGCCGAAACGTTCTCTGAAGGCGCCAATATGCGTGCGCGCTATCGGAGACTGATTGCGGCCCACGTGGTGGGAGTGGAAGTTCCCACGGGGATTTTCGCCAAGCGACCCTCGCCAAAGGTGCAAGCTTTCGGCAATTACTTCCCCAGGCGGCCACCCGTCGACGAGTGCGCGTTCCGGACACGCTTCATCTTGATGTGTTTGTTCGGCTGGGCACCCTACGCGGTCTGCGAGCTTGCCAAGCGTTTGCTCGTTCTGGTTGTTGGCTTCGTTGGTATGTTGTTCCTGGTGAAGGGTGCACCGGGGATGATGCGGAACGCCTTCCGACCCGCGATCCGGTTTAATCTCGATGCGGCTGACACATTCGAGCTTGATGACCGGAAACATTTCGTGAGGGTGTCGGCACGCTTCAATGGATGGGGCAACTGGCTCACTCCAGCGGCTTTCATCGTCTATGGCGTAATCTCCTGGCTCGTCTATCTGGCATGGCCGTTCGTGGCAGGCGCCATCGTGGCCGTGTGGGACTTTCTTTTTTGGAGTGCCACCGCCGTGGCGAGCCGCCCCTGGCTGCTGTACACCATCCTCGGGGTCTTCGCTCTAGTGGCAATCATCTGGGGAGTCGTAGCCCTTGTCCACCGCGTCAAGGAGAGAAGGCACTCGGAAGCGTACGCGGAAAAGCGCTACCAAAAAGTACTCGCAGAGCAAGAAGCACAGCGAGCACATGCACTCGACGTCGGACTGCAACAGGCCGAGGTCATTCAAAGCCAGCGAGCTGTTCTTGTCGGCGACCAAGCCTCTACGACCGTCTCGCTCGAGGCTCTTCCCCCCGAGCTCCAGACATGGGGACTCCGGTTCGCCAGCCTCAAACGGCAGGTGTGCCGGCCGTTCGGTTGAAGTTCACTGGGGGCGCTCGCAAGGGCGCCCCACTTCTTTTTATGGAATCAGAAGCACCGCAAAGCCACCGCAGTGAGCTGAAGGATTTGGTAATAAATAAAGCAAATTGAATTTTTATACCCTTGTTGTTTTTGGCAGGTTCACCCTCTCTTTAGGAATCTGCGGTTAAGCTCAAGGGATGATTGAACACACCTCGGTAACGGTTAGTGATTATAATAAGTCGAAGGAGTTTTACTCGAAGCTTTTGGCGCCGGTGGGCTACCAGCTCACGCGTGACATGCCCGAATATAAAGCAGGCGGGTTTATGGAGGGTGGCCACACGAGCTTTTGGATTGCGCAGGTGGAGAAAATGGCTCCGACGCATGTGGCCTTTCATGCCGAGAGCAAAGAAGCGGTGCAAAAGTTTTATGATGCGGGTCTGGCGGCAGGCGGCAAGGATAACGGCAAGCCTGGCTTCCGGCTTAACTACAGCCCGGATTATTACGCGGCGTTCGTCTACGACCCCGATGGCAACAATATCGAGGCCTGTTACTTTGGGGAGCGAGCAGAATAATTTTCGTGCTACAATTTTTGCATGGTGGTTTCGGCCGCGATGCTCGAGCTGGTTAATTTATTGCTCTACTGCGCACAGCAGTTGGGCGTGATGCTTGGTGTTGGCGCCGAGACGGTGATACTCATTGCCTATCTCTTTGCCATGCGCGATGGCTCGCGTGACGAGAAGGAGGAACATTTCGCCCACGCGGTAAAACGGGTGCTTTTTGTGGGCCTGTGGCTCATCATCCTCTCGGGTTTGGCGATAACGGCGCTTGAGTTCATGGGCGGGGAGGGCGGCGTTGTCTTTGCTCCAGCCTACCTCTTCAAATGTGTGCTCATTGCGGGAGTACTCCTCCTTTCGCTCTCGGTGCGCGGCTCGTCTATTCCCGCGGGGCTTTTGGAGGGGATTGCGGGCGGCACGTGGTATGCGCTCTTTGTGGTGCATATTTTAGCGCCGGTCGCGACATGGTATACGCTCGTCGTTATTTATGCGCTCGGGCTTGTCGGTTTTATGGCTTGCTGGACGGCGCTGGTGCTCTCTTTGCGCGGCGGCAAAAAGATAATTACAATACCTGTACCCGTCGCAAAACCAGTACCAGTACCTGCGCCGATTCTTGCGTCTGCCCCTGCTCCGATTCCTGTCGCCGCTCCGGTCATGATGACGGTAGTCGAATCTCAAGTTGGGCCTGCTTTTTTGCCGAACGCGGCACCTAAATTTTCGGTGCCTCCACCGCCTCCGACACCACGGCCACTACCTCCGCCTCCGGCGCCTTTGATGAGGGCCCCAGCGCCGATTATCACCACGCCGCCGCCAGCCCCGGGGCCGGGCTTTCTCCCGATGCTTGCGGTGGCTACCGCGGGGCTACCGGCGATGCGGCTCATGCCGCGCTCGGCCGAGGACCTCAAGACCCAACATCGCGCCCCGGCGGTGCGCTTTGGCTAACCTTTGCCCATGAGTTTTTTTAAAGATCATACAAAAAAGAAGATCTGCATTCTGTTGGCTCACCCCGACCAAGGCGCCACCAATTGTGGCGAGTTGGCACTTCTTTACGAGGCGAGCGCGCAGGCGGCCGGCCACGAGGTGCGCCGCATAAATTTGGGCGATCTGCACTTCGACCCGATCCTGCATCTGGGCTATAAAACAATCCAAGAGCTTGAGCCCGATCTCAAAAACTTTCAGGACACGGTGCGTTGGTGCGAGCATTTGGTCATTTTTTATCCTAACTGGTGGGGGACGATGCCCGCGCTTCTGAAGGGGCTCTTCGACCGCTCCTGGCTCCCGGGCTTTGCCTTTCGCATGCGCAAACGCAAGGACGGCACGCAAAAATTATTTTGGGATAAACTCTTGCGCGGCAGAACCGCGCGCGTGGTAGTGCTCTCCGGCACCCACCCACTGCTCATTTGGCTCAATTTTGGCGACTATACCAATGAAATTGGTCGCAGTATTTTATGGTTCGCCGGGTTTAAAGTAAAATTTTCGCGCATGGGCCCGTCCGAAAAAGCGCCGCAATGGCTTTGGAATACGTGGCGCAGCAGAATCGCGCGCCTGGGTTCGCGCGGCGAGTAGCAAAGCTTCTTAACTCATCGTTCACTCTCGGCGTGGTATAAGTTCCCATGAAGAAGTTTTCTGCGGCAGTCTCCGTGTTTGCGCTTTTAGTTGCGCAATTGGGGGTTGGCGTTCTGCCAGCACAGGCAGCAGTCTCGAGTTGGCAAAAGGGAGCCAGCATCGTGCCTGCCTCAACCACCGACTTTGGTTCGGCTTCGTTTAATCAATCGTTGCAAAATTTAAAGAATACGGGTGCCAATGCCGTGGCGCTCGTCGTGCCGTACTATCAAAGCAATATCTATTCGACCGATGTGGCCGCGGGGTGGAACACGCCTACCGACGCTTCGCTCGGGAGTGCTATCGATTATGCGCACTCGCTCGGACTCGCGGTGACACTCAAGATCCACGACGACCCGTACACCGGTGACTGGCGCGCGCATATTAACCCGAGCGATCGTACGGGTTGGTTCACGAATTATGGCAGCGCACTCTTGCATGTAGCGAGCATCGGGCAAACACATCATGCCGAGATGATCGTTATCGGCACTGAGATGGTAAGCATGGCCTCATCGCAAATCGACGGGAGCAACACGCAAAATTGGCTAGACCTCATCGGCAAAATACGCGGCGCCTATAGCGGTAAGCTGACTTACGACGCAAACTCGACCAACAATAATACTGACCCGTTTGAAAACGAAAAAGCGACTATCGGCTTTTGGTCGGCGCTCGACTATGCCGGGCTTTCGGCTTACTACAATCTCAACACGGGCGCCAACGATGTGGCATCGCTTCAGGTGCAATGGGATTATTGGAATCAAAACGACATCAAACAGTTTGCCCAGTCGGTCGGCAAGCCGGTTTTGTTTATGGAGGTCGGCTATCGGAGCGTCGACAATGCCCACCAGCAGCCGTGGAATTGGCAAAATGGCGGGGGTTACAATCCGACTGAGCAAGCCAACGACTACCAGGCGCTCATGACGTATTGGAATAATTATCCGTATCTCGGCGGCGTGTACTGGTGGAGTTGGTCGAGTAGCCCGGGGGCGGGCGGCTCGGGAGACACCGGCTATACGCCGCAGAATAAACCGGCTGAGCAGGTGCTCACGCAATGGTTCACCAATCCGACGAGCCCCACTAACTCGACACCGACCTTCATGACCAGCGCTTCGGCGCCGGGCGGGCAAGTAGGTGCGGCCACTCCGATCACGGTGACGGTGCAAAATACCGGCGGCGCGCTGCAAAACAGTATTGTCGATGTTGAAATCTATAACGCGGCGGGCGGCCGCGTTTCCCAGCAATTCTTTAGCGGGCAGAATATCGCGAGCAATCAGACCATCACCCTGACCGCCAATCTGACTGCACCCGCCGCGGGCACGTATAGCATCGCGGTCGGCGTCTTCAACAATAATTGGTCGCAGACGTATTCGTGGAATGGCACCGCTGGCAAAGTTACGATAACCAGCGCGCCTAGCAATCCGCCACCCAGCGGGAATTCGGTAACTGACGTGTGGTGGCCGGCAAATGGCGCGGCGGTCTCGGGGGTACAGCCGTTTAAAGCGTTGCTCGAAAACACCGCACTCTCTCAATATCAGATGTACTGGCAGGTTGGGGCCGGCCAATTAAACCCGATGGCCGACAACACGGTCGGCTATCCGCACAAAGAGGTGAGCGTCGACCTTTCTGGGTGGAAGTGGAGCCCAAACAAACAGTACACGATAACTTTTGTCAGCAAAGACTCAAGCGGCAACGCGCTCTCGACCAAGAGCGTGCTGATAACGGTGAATAATTAAAAATTGTGCGAAAAATTTTATAGAGAAAAGGCGGGCAGCTTGCGCATGCCCGCCTTTCGAAGCCTCTCGATATTGGCCATCAGCCGCCGGCAGGGACGATGATGACTGTTCTTGGCCTAACCATGCCATTGAGGTTGAGCTTGTCGGCCAAGACCTTCCTCGTGCCAGCCACATGCCGGAAGAGAACGGGCAGGGGAGCGCCATTGCCATTCTGCAGGAACATCAGAAGATCATCGCCCCTGGCTAGAAGGCCGTCCTTCACGGGGGAGTTTTCTTCGTTGACGATGTGGTCGGCCAGGCACTCCAACATCGTGTGGAAGCGTGGCTGCCTGAAGAAAAACGCCACCACATCGCCCGCGGGCAGTTCAGTCTTCGGAGGCACTTGCCAGATATTCACCAGGCAACGCGGCTTGGCGGTTATCTCTCTGAGCAGTCCCAGTGACAAGGCGATATCGTTGGGACGGTTGAGTAGGGACGGCCAGCACAGCGGTTCGTAATCCACTCCTACACCGATGAGATAGGGTTCGGCAAGAGTAGCTTGGGCGTACTGCACGTCTCCCATTGGGAGCTCCTCTCACATTTATTTTGCCACGGAACCGCCGCGACGCGGGTTATGGGGAACTAGTGAAGCCACCTTCAGTTTTACCGGCAATTATACTCTCCGTCAATTTTAGACCTCTTTTTTATAAAAATTAACCACCACGCCCCATATATCGAACAAAAGACAGTGGGTAAGTAAGAATAAATGAGTATGCTGTGAGTATGAGAATTCAATTAAGATTGGCCGCTATTCTTATCCTTATCTTTGTTTTTAGTTTTTTTGCAGGCGCTCCAGCGCTGGTGGAGGCACAAGCCGCCGCGCCCTCTTCGGAAGTACCTTCGTCGTTTCAAACAAAACTTTTAGGGATTACTAATAGCGATCGGCTCGCGCAAGGAGATGCGCTTCTTACCGAAAATTCGCTTCTTACCCTCGCGGCGCAAAAAAAGGCGGATGACATGGTGGCGAAGGGCTACTTTGCGCATTTCTCGCCGCTCGGAGTGTCGCCTTGGTATTGGATAACTTCGGTTGGGTATGGATATACCCATGCGGGCGAAAATTTAGCCATAAACTTTGACGACCCGACGGCCGTTGAGGCGGCGTGGATGGCTTCGCCCAAGCATCGCGCTAATATTCTGCGAGGTCTCTACACCGAGATGGGTATCGGTATAGCACACGGGACCTATCAAGGAGAACCGGTAACTTTCGTTGTTGAACTGTTTGCGACACCTGCCCCAACAAAAACAAACCCCGCATAAATGCGAGGTTTGTTTCTTTGCGTTGTTACCTTGGAGATTTACACAAAGCGGCGCTTAGCGTAGTAGCGACGATAGGTGTAGTAACCAGCGGCGGCGAGTACAATTACCAACAGGAGCCATACCCACCACGCGAGGCCTACGCCGCTATTCGCCACTGCGGCGGTGAGTGGAAGGCCTGCGACGTCGGTTGGGTTGGTGCCGCTGTTAACGGCGAGGGCCGATTGGTCTTGAGACGACTCGGACCCGTTGGTCAGAGACGTGTTCGAGATGTCGGTCGAGACACCGAGGACTGCGGGGGCTACGCCGCCCGTATTACCTCCGAAGGTAGTGTTCGTACTTCCGGTGGTTCCAGTCGTGCCGGTAGTGCCACTACCGTTTTGATAGCCGAAGGCGAGCGGGCCGGAGACGGCACCTCCGCCGCCTCCCGAGCTTCCGCCTCCGCCCGAGCCTCCGCCCGAGTTATTAATCGCGAGAGTGCCCGTGACGGATCCGGTCAAGGTACCGGTCGTGCCCGACTGTGCGGCAACTACTCCGCTTGAGGAGAGTGTGCCGGTCACCACCGAGGCGGAGGCAATCGCGGCTCCCCACGAGAGCGAGGCGAGGAGTGCGGCGCCAATGATTAGTTTATAGGTCATAAGAGCAGAAGATGACGATTAGTGAAGCGTCTGAACTCCGTAGCTGGTCGTGTATGAACCATTTGCCGAATTCAGAGGGATTTTGGTCTGCACAAGGACTTGTACCTGGAGCCCGGCTAGAGTAGAACTCAAGTCTCCGATCATAGCGAGTGCCGGTGTCGAGAAGGTATTCGGCGCAGTGATAGTCACCGGCGTCGTACTTGCCACTGCCTGCGCAGACGAGATCTGCATGTTGCCCGCGGCCAGTATCGTGTCGGTGCTATTCAACCAGTTCCCAAACTCCATAGAGAGATTGGTCTCGTTGGTTGGGACCGTAATGTTGAAGAGGTAGCTCCAACCATTCGCGTAGGTGCCGTCGGAGATTGCCGCAGTCTGTACCGGGGTGACCGAGGTCACCGCGAGGACACCGGGGCTGTTCGTGACCGTGCCGCCGATGGTGCCGGTCGAAGAGGTCCCCACCGCGGTAGTGAAGTGCATGACCGCGCCAGGATACCACGTGCCATCAACAAACGACCACGCCGCAACGTAGTAGGTTGTATTCGGGGCGATATCCGGGATGCCCGTATCCGAGAGGGGTGCCGTGAAGGCCGTGTTTGCGGTTATCGCGCCGAGGTCATCGGTTGTGTAGACACCAGCCGGCACCACAGGGCTTGTCGTGTCGAAGGTCGCGAGCGAGGCCCAGAACGAGTGCCCCGAAGCGTCAGCGGGCCCGTTGCGGCCATTGAGCGTTGCGTCAGTTGAGAGCACGCCCGTGGCGGCAAGCGTTGTCACAGAAGGGGTGGTCGGCGCGACGATGGGATCGCCCGTCATAGTGGAGTTGGTGGCGGTGACGACTTTCCCGTTCGCGAGGGTAACGGTTGCTGTCACGCTGGTCGGGATGAGCGTTTGCCCGTATTCGGCGGCGCGCACATTGTTCCAATAGCCGTCGGTGGCGTAGTTGAAGGTTCCATAGACATCAAACGGCGAGGAGAAAGAGGTCGCGGTAGGGAAGTCGGTGCCTAATTTGGTAGTAGCCGTGTTTGTTTGGAGTAGCGTAGTGCCCGAGTAGAGTCGCACTACGACAGAGGTCGCGTCTGCGAGTGTTGCATCGGTGAGGCCGAAGCCTGCAGTGTACCCATTCACGTTGCTAACATTCATCGTGCCAAAGTCTTGTGCCGCGAGCGCACCAGGTAAGGTGAGCGCACTGGTGACGAAATGCATGACGGCGCCTGGGATCCAGGTCCCATCGACATTACTCCACGCCGCCACATAGTACGTGGTGCCGGGTGTCACGGGGAGGATATTGGCGATAGACGAGAGGGGTGCCATGAAGGCCGCGTCGGCAGCAATGGCACCGAAGTCGGCGGTCGAATACACGCCGGCGGGGATGGTCGGGCTTGAGGTGTCGAAGGTGCTTGTCGAGATCCAGAACGACGAACCGCTCCCGGCGGTATCGCCGTTAGTGCCGTTGAGTGTTGCGTCGGTCGCCGTCACGCTCGTGGCAGGATCGGTTACCACAACCAAGGGCGCGGCGCGCGCCATCAAAGCCGAGATACTTAGTGAGCCGAGCACGAGAGCGAACACGATAAACGCAGGGAGATATTTGTTGACCACAGTTGAGATTGTCTTTTGCATTGAATAATTACTAGTTAATAACAATTAATAACTCGGCGACCCATTACTGATAGTCCCTCCACCATCGCAGAGGTTGATATCGAGTGGCATGAGTTTAAGCCCATCACAAACTCACAAAATACTCATGGGAGGTAAAGTAAGGTAGGATGACATTTATGAGGTTATTAATTGTTGAAGACGAAAGAGATTTTGCGAGAAACCTCAAAAAGCTACTTGAGCTGAAAGGCTTTGCCGTTGATTGGCTCATGGATGGCGAAAAGGCGCTGAATCGCATACGTCTCTATCATGCCGACTATGATTGTCTTATCATCGATCTCACGTTGCCGGGTATTGATGGAGTAACGCTCACCAAAAGTTTGCGCGCCGAGAATATCGCCACGCCGATTATTATCTTGACCGGCCAAAATGCGACCGAGTATAAAGTCGAGCTATTAAACTCTGGCGCCGACGATTATGTCGTCAAACCGTTTTCTTCGGATGAGCTTATCGCCCGTATAGCTTCTGTCTCGCGGCGCCCGGGCGCGCCGCAGGCGGTCATGCATGCGGTGGGCGATGTTACCATCGACACGGCCGCTCATCGCGTGCTCGTGAAGGACACCGAGGTTGTGCTAACGCTCAAAGAATATTCCCTGCTCGAGTGTTTTCTCCGTCGGCCGGGCGAAGTCTTTACGCGGGAAGAACTCTCAAGCCAAGTGTGGGATTTTAATGCCATGACGCTTAGCAATGTATTAGACACGCATATGAAAAATCTACGCAGAAAACTACAAAAGGTCGGCACGGCGGATCATTTCGAGACGGTCCGTGGGGTTGGATATCGCTACGTGGCCTAATTTTACATGGCCCGTCCCTCTCTTTTCTCCTACCTCAATTTGCGTAAAGTTGGCACTGATGACGATCGAAAAGAATTTCTCACGATCCTTTCACACGAGCTCCGCAATCCGCTGGCAACGGTAATGACCTCTCTCGAACTTTTAAGATTAGAAGAGGCGCATACGCCAGACGCGATCGCGCTCCTCAAGCGGATCGAGAAGAATGTCTATGCGATGACCGTCATGCTCGACAGCCTTCTGAATGTTCCCGTCACACTCCCAAACGCCGCGTTAGCTCCGACTCTCGAGGCCCTCGTGTTGCCATTGGCTGGCCCCGTGCGGCACAAGGTGACCTTGCGCCGAACCAGACGCACCTACTCTATCCTCGTCGTCGACGATAATGAGTTGGTCGCAGTCGCACTCGCGCGTCTTCTTGAGCTTAGAGGCCACACGGTCGCCGTGGCCCACAATGGGGCCGAGGCCCTACGCAAGGCGCGAGAGCTCCACCCGCAAATTATTTTGCTCGATATTGGTTTGCCCGATATCGACGGGTATGAAGTCGCTCGCGAATTAAAAGAAGAAAAGGGATTTTCAGCCACGCTCATAGCGCTCACCGGCTATGGCCACGCAGAAGATAAAGAGCGCGCCAGTAAAGCGGGATTTTTTAAACATCTCACCAAGCCAGTCACTCTTAAAGAAATTGAGATTGTTTTTTCTAAACTCCCTCGGACGCCCCGACCCCCAAGTGTGTAATCGATATGGTTGCGCCGGGCGATGTGTTTTTTCTTTCTACCGTGGCACCCAGCTGATTAACAAGGGATTCGACAATACTCGTCCCTAACCCGTCTTTTTCATTTAAGTCCGTTGTCGGGAATCCTATGCCGTCATCAGCGATCGTAAGCCTCCACATTTCGGGCTTCGATTCGAAGGTGACCAGTACTTTGCCAGTGTCTGTGGGGAAGGCGTGTTTTAAAGCATTGATGGTTAGTTCTGTAGTGAGGAGTCCGAGACTGATAGCGTCATCAGCAGTCACTAAGCCAGAGTCACCTGCGACAGTCAATACTATTGGTTTCCTGCCGCCTATCATCGATTTAGAAATGCTGTCACAAAGGGTAGTCAGGTAGGTGACCACGGGTATCTTAGAATCTGAAGTCGTAGGATCGAGATTGCGCTGGACGGTCGCGATGGAGATAATCCGTTCATACGCATCCTCAAGATGAGTACGGCTTTCTTCAGATTTCACACTCCCTGCCTTAAGCAAAATAATGCTCGCGATCAGTTGTAGACTATTTGCAATGCGATGGCGCATCTCTTTGAGGAGATTATCCTTCTGTGCCATGAGGAGCTCTTTTTCGCGTGTGATTTTTTGGATGGCTGTTATATCGGTGATTGCAAGGAGTATATTTCGCCTTTTACTATCAAAAATTATCTGACGGGCATTGATGACCATGGTACGCTGGCCCAATCTCTCGAAACGGTGTTCGACCTCATATTCTTTAACCGTCTTTTTCTCTGGAATGATCTGTTCCAGCAGTACGCGCAGAGCGGGGATATCCCACTCGCCGTTTCCTAGTTCAAAAAAAATCTTGCCCTGTACCTCTTCATACTCGACATTGAACACGTCATAAAAAGCTCGATTAGCGGCGATCACGCACAATCGCTCATCAAGAATTATTATCGGCTCGCGAAGTGTCGCGATAATTGCTTGGGTAAGTTTTGCGTCTAGTCCTTTAACTTCAGATCCAGCGCCTACCCCCCGACGGGGGTTGTTCATAACAACTCATTATACACTACTTTTATGAGAAATACATGAAGGAGGTGTGCATAACCTTTAGGGCTTGAATGCTAGGGCAAAAAAGCAAAAGCCGTCTCCCGGGCGGCTGATGCGGAAGACGGCAGAAGAGACTTATATGGATTATCGCTCACCACGCCGTTTCTTCTGGGCGACCAAACGGTAGTCGGGATCAATCCATGCGTCGGTCAGCATGGCCGCTATCTCGGGCGCGGTCATGTTGCCGAACAGCCTGTGGTATACAGCGTGGATTTTTACATCCGGTCGTACGATATTTTTCCTTCCTCCTGGGGTTTTCGTCTTGCTCCCCTCATATCCGGGCGGGAAGCGACTTCTCGGGAGCCGGTGATGGCGGTCGTTCAACTGCCCCTCCGTGAGGTTTAGGTATCAAAAGGAAGCTACCTAAACTGATTGAACGCTTATTAGTGCGCAAGGTCAAAAATTAAAAGGGGATAACGCAGTTGGGGTTCCCCTAAAATAGAAACCGCAGGGAATGGGATTGGACCATTCTACCTGCGGCCGACACGGTCACCTCCTTTCTGCTGCGGTTTGCAGCGAGTATTTTCTCGTATTGCTTCTCTTCTCCTACCCACAGTAGGGAGTGGAGGGAAGATTGCGAGCCGCTCGCCCATCTTTGGTGTATTGGGGGCGCCGTATCTCCGGCCCTTTCGGCAACCACCTTGCCACCGGGTGGAAGAGAGCGGGAAACATCCTCCGCCGGGACCGAAGCCTAAATAAAAATTAACACGATAAAGTGTATGGTGCAAAAAAGACCACCCCTCCGCGGCGAGACGAAGGGGTGAGTGTGCGACCCTGCGGCCGGCCCATCAGTGCCGCCGGCGGAAGGGATGGGATGGAGATTTCGATTGGTTCCTGTCGGCCCAGGATGATGTCGGGCGGCATCCGCCGACACAGCGTGTATGGTTTTTCCCAATGCGTCGGGAGCAGAGATCACACACGCCTTTCGTCCGGTAACGCCGCAGACCCCGTTTGCATTTCCGCATTTGAGCCTCCTCTCAAGCTAATGGCACAGTAGCATGGGTAACTTACCTATACAAAAGAAAACAGCTCCCAAGGCAAAGCCGAGGGAGCCGGTGGGGCGGTGAGAGCTGGGGATTGAACCGAGCTCTCAAAGAACAGCTGGGTGCGGTATCAGGCGTCTCCAGTACGGTTTAGGCCGTTGATCTCCGAGCACTGGCACAATCTGGCGGGGCAGACACAATAGAGACTGCCACACCTGCGCTATCGGCTAGACCACACCGCGACGCTCAAGTAAGGAGAAACGACCTTGGTCGAGTATGTTGCACGTCTGATGACCGCACCCACAAGGACTTTAATGGTTGGGATATATAAAGTCAAGCTGTCTAGCTAAAAACTTCTAGTTCGGCTACCATGCGGGTATGAACATCTCGGTCGGCATTGTGGGGCTCCCCAACGTGGGGAAGTCGACCCTATTTAACGCGCTTACCAAAAAGAGCGTTTTGGCGGCCAACTATCCCTTCGCGACCATCGACCCGTCGGTGGGCGTAGTTGCGGTGCCGGACTCTCGACTCGACCAATTAAATGATTTTTCAAAATCGGCGAAGAAAATCCCGGCCATTGTCGAATTTGTTGATATTGCGGGCCTCGTGCGCGGCGCGGCCGAAGGCGAGGGTTTAGGCAATGCCTTCCTCTCGCATATCCGCGAGGTGGA